>NZ_JBGLYK010000022.1:0-47772 GCF_047304025.1 Pseudomonas sp. Pseusp97
ACGCTGCCTGCCAGCGTCGATGCCCTGCCGCAGCGGGTGGAGCTGAAAGAGGTGCAATTCTTCCCGCAGCAGGAATTCCAGTGCGGCCCGGCCGCGCTGGCGACCATGCTCAATCAGCGCGGCATCCGTGTAACGCCCCGCGAGCTGAAGGACCGTGTGTTCATCCCCGGGCGCGAGGGCAGCCTGCAGGTGGAGCTGGTGGCGGCCGCGCGCGAGAAGGGCATGCTGGTCTACCCGCTCAAGCCACGCCTGGAGAACATCCTCAGTGAAGTGGCAGCGGGCAATCCGGTGCTGATCCTGCAGAACCAGGGACTGGACTGGCTGCCGGTCTGGCACTTCGCGGTGGTGGTCGGTTACGACCGCACTCGCCATGAACTGATCCTGCGTTCGGGCATCACCGAGCGCCTGGTGATCGACTTCACTGCCTTCGACGTGACCTGGAAACGCAGCCAGCGCTGGGCGGTGCTGACCGTTCCGGCGGATCGTCTGCCCGCCACGACGGAGCCGACGGCCTGGCTGCGGGCGGCACACGATCTGGAAGAAACCGGCCAGTCGGTCCTGGCGGAACAGGCCTATCGGACCGCGACCCGCGCCTGGCCACAGGAGCCGCTCGGCTGGTTCGCCCTGGCCAACGCGCGCTATACCGACGGCAACCTGAGCGATGCCGAGCAGGCGTTGCGCCATAGCGTCGGTGCCAAGCCGGCGTTTGCCGCGGGTTGGTTCAACCTGGCCAACGTGCTGGGTGAGCGCGGCTGCCCCCAACAGGCCGATTCCGCGGCGAGTTGCGCCCGGCAACTGGCGCCGGGCGATGCACGTTTCTCGCAGAAGATCGGCGTTTCTGCGGCGCTGGGCGCCAATTGCCAGGCCGTGCCTGTTTGCCCGGCAAACTGAAGTTCGCAGGTTTCCTGAACCGAAGCGGGGGATGCGCAGCCTAACGCTGCAATGCCCCCAGCGAGGTGCCCTGCATGGCGACGGAAAAACAACCGGCACGCGGCGCAGCCCAGTCGCGCGCAAGTGCCGTCACTGACCAAGCGAAGACCCGCCGCAAGGCCGCCTCTGGTGGCCAGACGCGGAAATCCAAAGCGGAGAGCGACACGGCGGACGATCTTTCCGCCGAGGAGCGACGCAAGGTCGAAAAGAGCCAGCCGCCACGGCCGCTGGTGTTGCACGAAGTCATCCGCCTGCAGGGCAACCATGAGCTGGACCGGACCCTGGCGGCGCTCTGGTGGTCGGCGTTGGCGGCCGGGCTGACCATTGGCCTTTCGCTGATGGCCATGGGGCTGTTCCGCGCGCGCCTGCCGGATCACGACATGGCGGTGATCACCACCAGCCTTGGCTACCCGGTCGGCTTCCTGGCGATCATTCTCGCGCGCCAGCAGCTGTTCACCGAAAACACCCTGACGGCCGTGCTGCCGGTGATGAGCGAGCCGACGCTGGAGAAGTTCGGCCAGCTGCTGCGGCTGTGGTCGGTGGTGCTGCTGGGCAATGTGGTCGGCGCGCTGCTGTTCGCCTACGGCATGCTGCACCTGCCGATCTTCGATACCAAGGCCGACCAGGCCTTCCTCGAGATCGGCCGCGAAGTGATGGAGAACGACCACTGGCAGATGTTCTCCAAGGGCATCGTCTCCGGCTGGATGATCGCCACCATGGTCTGGCTGGTGCCGGCGGCCGAGAACGCCAAGGTGTGGATCATTTTCCTGGTCACCTACCTGATGGCGCTGGGCAGCTTCAGCCACATCGTGGTCGGCACCTGCGAGGTGGGTTACCTGATGTTTGCCGGGGAGGTCCCGGCGTCGGGGTTCGTCCTCGACTTCGCCCTGCCGACGCTGGCGGGGAACATCGTCGGAGGTAGCTTGATCTTTGCGCTGATGAGCCACGCCCAGGTGCGCAGCGACAGCTCGTCGCCGCCGGAGAAGATCCCGGAAAAGAAAACGGCGCCCTGAGGCGCCGTTTTTTCGTGCGGTGTGAAGCGAGGCGTCAGATGCCCAGCTTGTCGCGCATGGTGTAGTACCAGGCACCGATCGCGGAGAACGGAACCTGGAACATGCGGCCGCCCGGGAAGGGGTAGTGCGGCAGGGTGGCGAAGGCGTCGAAACGTTCGGCCTGGCCACGCAGCACCTCGGCTAGCAGCTTGCCCGCCAGGTGGGTGTAGGTCACACCGTGGCCGGAGCAGCCCTGGGAGTAGTAGATGTTGTCGCCGATGCGGCCAACCTGCGGCAGGCGCGAAAGGGTCAGCAGGAAGTTGCCGGTCCAGGCGAAGTCGATCTTCACGTCCTTCAACTGCGGGAACACCTTGAGCATCTTCGGACGAATGATCGCCTCGATGTTCGACGGATCGCGCGCACCGTAGACCACGCCGCCGCCGAAGATCAGGCGGTTGTCGCCGGTCAGGCGGTAGTAGTCGAGCAGGTAGTTGCAGTCCTCGACGCAGTAGTCGGTCGGCAGCAGGGACTTGGCGAGGTCAGCGCTCAGCGGCTCGGTGGTGATCACCTGGGTGCCGCACGGCATGGACTTGGAAGCCAGCTCCGGCACCAGGCCGCCGAGGTAGGCGTTACCGGCTACCACGATGAACTTGGCCTTCACGCGGCCCTTCGGGGTGTGCACGACAGGGTTGGCGCCACGGTCGATCTTCACGGCAGGGGACTGCTCGTGGATCACGCCACCGAGGGATTCCACGGCCGCGGCTTCGCCCAGGGCGAGGTTCAGCGGGTGGATGTGGCCGCCGCTCATGTCGAGCATGCCGCCGACGTAGCTGTCGGTGCCGACGACTTCGCGGATGCGCTTGGCGTCCATCAGTTCCAGCTGGGTGTGGCCGAAGCGCTCCCACAGCTTTTTCTGCGATTCCAGGTGGCCCATCTGCTTGGCGCTGAGGGCCGCGAACACGCCGCCGTCCTTCAGGTCGCACTGGATGTTGTACTTGGCGATACGCTCGCGGATGATGCGGCCGCCTTCGAAGGCCATGTCACCCAGCAGTTTTGCCTGCTTGGCGCCAACGCTGCGTTCGATGACGTCGATGTCGCGGCTGTAGCTGTTGACGATCTGGCCGCCATTACGGCCCGAAGCGCCGAAGCCGACCTTGGCGGCTTCCAGCACGGTGACCTTGAAACCGTTTTCCAGCAGGAACAGGGCGGTCGACAGGCCGGTGTAGCCCGCGCCGATTACGCAGACATCGGTTTCCACCTCGCCCTGCAGTTCAGGACGGGCCGGGACCGGGTTGGCCGAAGCTGCATAATAGGAGGAAGGGTAGGAGGTGTGCGGCATAATGCACCTGTGTTTGTTATTTTTTACGAGATGTGCGGATGCTACCTGAGTCGAATCTGGCCGGCTAGTGCCCGTGCAAAATAATTTACGGACGGTCGAACATAAAAAAATTCACTTTTTCAGTAAGTTAGCGAAAAAAGTGCTTGACGCTCCAAAACGATCGCGTAGAATGCGCCCCACACGACAGGCACATAGCTCAGTTGGTTAGAGCACCACCTTGACATGGTGGGGGTCGTTGGTTCGAGTCCAATTGTGCCTACCAAACAAAACCGCTTCTGGCGGTACTTAGAGGGCGATCCGAAAGGGTCGCCCTTTTTGTTTTTTCAATATTTTTTCCAAACCTTTGCAAAACGGCAGTCGCGGCCTAGAGCTCCAGGTCGGCCCGCACCCTCTGATACTCGACCGCCTTCTCTTCCGGCCCTCCTGATAGTAGGTCGTCATCTCGCCGTCGGCGTGGCCCATCAGCGCCTGCACGTACTCGGTCGGGAGTCCCTGCTTTTCATATGGCCAGGAACCCAGCGCGCGCAGTTCGTGCACAGTAGGTCGTGCTCGCTTATCGGTGATGTGCTTGTACGCCCCGCAGTCGTCCGGCCACCGCCTGGCGCAGGTCTGCGCCCATCTCTATCTCCAGATGGATTGGCACGGCGTAGTTCTCCGTCTTGCTGGAGACGGCCGGCGCGTTGATATCTATCAGTCAGGCGCCGAACGAGGAGAGGGAAACTTAGGTCAGGCGCAATGAGCGCTATTTGGAGGACCTGAAGATGAAAGCTCTCTCCGCACTGGTAAGTCTGATTAGCAGTGACGATGCCGTTGTTGCTCTCGGCGTTTTTTCACTGGTCGCAGGTGCGCTCGCCGTTTCCTCGATATTTCTGCTGGGCGTGAGCTGAGGCAGATACTGCAGTCCTGGCGCTCGGTTGGCGGATGCGCGCTTGAGGAGCTATCGCCGCTATAGGTTCATTCAAGCTGCCTGAAACGTTGCTTGGCTTATGTCTCCCATGTTTCGGACGGCTTCGCCGAAGAAGCGCGATAGCCTGCAAGCTAGGATGCGCGCTGCTGGCCGGCCTGGAGCGGCGGAAGGCCCACGAACGGCAACCGCTTGCCGCGGCGGAAGCCTGCAGATGAGTCAGGCTGCGTATAGTGATCGATGGGGCGCTTGCGCGATTTCCCGGCTGCCGATTAGAGTTGCGCCCCTGTCGGCAGGATCAGCCGACAGGCTTTCAATCCGCGAAACAAGGAGGTGCCCTATGACCCGGTTTTCAATGATGTGTCCGCCAATGAACCGTCAACGAAATCCTGAAGGGGCCCTTTCTGCCCCGCGGAGAATCAAACATGTCCACTCTTTGCCCACCGGTGTTTCTCGTTGCCCTCAGCTCGCCTGAGGAAGAAGCACTCTGCCGTACCCTGCGGGTACGCGACGACCAAATTGACTTTATTGCCAGCAACGCCGAATCGCTGGAGCAAGCTGCCGATAGCCCTTGGTGTGAGCCTCTGGCCGTGCGCGCCATGCAGACTGGTGAGCTAGTCGGCTTCCTGATGCACGCCCTCGATCCGGATGAGAACAGCCGCTGGATCTACCGCCTGATGATTGACCGCACGCACCAGGGTCGCGGTTATGGACGTGCTGCCCTGCGAGCGCTGATGGCACATCTCTGCAACTTGCCTGGAGGTCCTGGTGTTGCCCTTGGTGTTGCACCGGAAAACATTGGAGCGCGACGTCTCTATGCGTCCGAAGGCTTCGTCGAGACTGGTGAAGTCATTGATGGTGAGCTGATCATGAGACGAATGTCGACGTGATCAGAGGCAGGGGCGCCTTGGCGCCCCTGCAACTTTACGAAGCCATCCTCAAATGACAGCGGGATATGCCCTGCGTTTCAGATCGGCTCGATCAACTGCGCACCGTGAAGGGTAGACGCTGGCACTGAGCGCCATGCATTGCTGGAAATACGAGAAGCCCCGCGTTGCAGCGCGGGGCTTCAGGACATCGTTTACCACCAGGACATCAGCCAGCCGGTCCGTCGGCTGTAGGATGAGTGTAGCGCGCTTATGGCGTTACGCCAGTATCGAGCTGATGCTTCTCGGCGTCGACGGCTCAGGTATTCGATATGCTTATGGCCGGGTTTGTTTGAAGCGGCTGGCACTGTTGATCGCTGATAGGGGAGAGGTGATGCGCGGTCTGAGATCCTGGTTGTTGTTCGGCGTGCTGCTGGCGCCGTTTCCGGCATTGGCGGAGATGCAGGTGATCTGGCCGCAGGGTTGGGAGGTTTCCCGCTCGCCGGCGGATGCGACGGCCGATGCGCCGGTGGTTCGCCAGCGCGGTGTGCGCATGGCAGAGGACGGATCCCAGGACCTGGTCATGGAGGTCACCCGTAGCAGGCTCGGCTCTGGTATGGCGGTCAGTGTCGAGAATGTCATCGTCGAGATGCGCAAGGCGTTGCAGAAGGACTTCATGCGTCAGGGTTTCCAGGCGGCGTGCAGCAAACCGCTTGAAACCAGGCTGGGTGGCCTGGCGGGGTTGGAGGTTCATTGTGGTATCAGCCAGAACGGCACCGAGGTGCTCAAGCAGACTTTGCAGGTTGCCCTGGGAGAAGGCGCGGCGTATTCGCTGACCTATGCGGCGCCCTCACAGCGCTACGAGGCGTTGGCGGGGGAGATCGAATCAGTCAAGGCGGGTATCCGTCTGAACTGAATGTTGGCTGCCTTTATATAGGACGACAGAAATGCAAAAGCCCCGCATTGGCGGGGCTTTTTGGTTTTTCCGGTTCACGCAGCGATGGTGGCTTGCACGCGCTGGATCACAGCGTTCAGCGGCGCCTCGCCCAGGTACTGCTGGGGATAGAGGCGCTCGGTGTGCTTGGCGATGCCATGCTCGTTCACCAGGGTGAAGCTGAAGCCATGCTTGCGCTTGGCCTGGATGACGCAGTTCAGAGGGGCGAAGGCCGCCGAAAGGGTGCCAATTGCCTCCTGGATTTGCAGGGAGGTTTTCATTGTCTTGTCTTTCCAAATAGGTAACGGTCCTATGACCGTCGAAATCGTCAAAAGCTCCGGTTGCGATCTGAGAATGCAGAAAGCTTGTGACCGGAATATGGCAGCGATTGGAAACTTGACGGTCTGTTCGCGTCAGGCTGCGATGTTGGGTGAAAGCAGGTGATCTGACGTGGGGCGCTGATCGCTCGGGCAAATGTTCCTGGCGCGGTTGGCGTGCTCTGGAATCGATGCGGAGGATGCGCTGGCCGTGGCCCTGTAGAGCCCAGCTTCTGCCCTGGATCAGGTAGGGAGTGCTGGGAGGGGCGACCTTGGGTTTGGTTTTCGCTAGCGACCGATTATAAGGATTTCTTCTAGCAATGGCTAGTTTTTATACAGCCATTGGTCGGTTATCGCGGATTTCGCGGAGCGGGAGCGCTCCGCGAACCGTCGCGGCTCACTGCAGCCAGGATTCCACGGTGTCGCCACCGTATTGTTGCTTCCAGGCCTTCAGGGTCTTGTGATTGCCGCCTTTGGTTTCGATGGTCTCGCCATTGTGCGGGTTCTTATAGACCTTCAGTTGGCGGGTGCGGCGCGGCTGTTGCGCGGTTGCCGGTTCGGTAGTGGTCTGCGGGTCAAGGATATTGATGACATTGCGCAGGTCCATGCCGTACTGATCCATCAAGGCCTGCAGTTGGTCCTTGAACTCCAGTTCTTTCTTCAGGCCGCCATCGCTCTTGAGTTTCTCGAGCAGGGCGAGTTGTTCCTGGAGTTTACGCTCGGCTTCGCGGAATTCCGCAAGTTTGGACATCTGGGTGCTCCCGTATGTTGGGTGATAAGTACGGCGCGATTCTGTGTTCTTATGATTGTTCGCGTCAACTGAATATATGAATGGTTGCGATTGGGGAAACACACTTTAAATGTTAAGGGCGGATGAAGGGTTGGTGGATTAGTTGGGTTCTGAAGGATAATGCGCGAGCTAAGGGGCGTGGCGGGATTTTTCGTCGATTAGATAGTCCCTGCGAATTCTGTGTGCTTTATTGTGGTGCGTTGCGTGCGAGTGCTGGATGAATAACGAGATAGTGCATTACCGGGTCAATGATTATGAACTGACGTGCCAGGTCGCCGGGCAGGGGGTGCCGCTGCTGCTGGTCCATGGTTCGCTCTGCGACTATCGCTACTGGCAGGGGCAGGTCGAGGCTTTGTCCGCGCGCTATCGCGTGATAGCGCCCAGTCTGCGTCATTACTACCCGGACCAATGGGATGGCGAGGGATCAGGTTTTACGACGCAGCAGCATGTTGATGATCTTCTGGCATTGCTCGATCAGTTGTCTGGCCCGGTTCATCTGCTGGGGCATTCACGGGGAGGGAATATCTGTCTGCGGGTGGCACAGGCCGTGCCGCATAAATTGCTTTCACTGACGCTTGCAGATCCCGGTGGAGACTTTGCTAATGATGTTTTCACCGGGGTGAATATCGACGCGCCGGTATCCCCCGTCGAGCGCAATCAGTTTCGTCAGCAGGCCCTGAAGATGATTCGTGCTGGGGCGGTGGAAGACGGGTTGCAACTTTTCGTCGACACTGTCAGTGGCGCAGGAGTCTGGTCGCGGTCCTCCCGGCAATTTCGTGAAATGGCGACGGCTAATGCAATGACGTTGGTCGGGCAGGTCGCCGATCAACCCGCTCCTATTGGGCGTGCGCAGATTGCGCAATTGCATTTGCCGGTATTGCTGATTGGCGGCGCGAAAAGTCCGGAGCCGTTCCCGCGAATCATCCAGGCATTGCAATCGATACTGGCGGATGTGCGGTCGGTGACGATTCCCGGCGCGTCCCACGGCATGAATGTGATCCGCCCGGCGTCCTTCAATCGCACTGTGCTGGAATTTGTCGAGCAGTACTGAGGCAAGTCAGGCTTGCCGCTCGTCAGCTTCCTCAACTTGCAGTAACATCCCACGCCCTGCCCGCTATCGTTTTCGGGCAGGTTTTCGATTTCTTCCAGTGATCTCCGTCCGCGCGCGAATGCGCAGGGTGCCGACAAGGCGCCTGCCACTGTGAGGCAGGCCTGCCCGGCGGGCGACGCTTACTGGCACATCCCAACCCATGTGGCCTTTCGTAGGGGTCACCACTAGGAGAGGAGGCGCCATGCCCATCATTACTCTTCCCGACGGTAGTCAGCGTTCCTTCGATCATCCGGTCAGTGTGACCGAGGTGGCGCAATCCATTGGCGCGGGCCTGGCGAAAGCCACCCTGGCCGGCAAGGTCAACGGACGCCTGGTCGATGCCTGCGACATCATCGACAGCGACGCGACCCTGCAGATCATCACCCCGAAGGACGAGGACGGGCTGGAAATCATCCGCCACTCCTGCGCTCACCTGGTGGGCCATGCGGTCAAGCAGCTGTACCCGACCGCCAAGATGGTCATCGGTCCGGTGATCGACGAAGGCTTCTATTACGACATCGCCTTCGAGCGCCCCTTTACGCCGGAAGACATGGCTGCCATCGAAAAGCGCATGGCCGAGCTGATCGAGAAGGACTACGACGTCATCAAGAAGATGACGCCGCGTGCCGAAGTCATCGAGACCTTCAAGGCTCGTGGTGAGGAGTACAAGCTTCGCCTCATCGACGATATGCCGGACGAGAAAGCCATGGGCCTGTACTTCCACGAGGAGTACGTGGACATGTGCCGCGGCCCGCATGTGCCGAACACCCGCTTCCTGAAGGCGTTCAAGCTGACCAAGATTTCCGGTGCCTACTGGCGCGGCGACTCGAAGAACGAGCAGCTGCAGCGTGTCTACGGCACCGCCTGGGCGGACAAGAAGCAGCTGGCGGCGTACGTCCAGCGCATCGAGGAAGCCGAGAAGCGCGATCACCGTCGCATCGGCAAGCAGCTCGACCTCTTCCACCTCCAGGAAGAAGCGCCGGGCATGGTTTTCTGGCACCCGAACGGCTGGACCGTCTACCAGGTGCTTGAGCAGTACATGCGCAAGGTGCAGCGCGACCACGGTTACGTCGAGGTCCGCACCCCGCAGGTCGTCGATCGTATCCTCTGGGAGCGTTCCGGCCACTGGACCAACTACGCCGAAAACATGTTCACCACGTCTTCGGAAAGCCGCGACTTCGCCGTCAAGCCGATGAACTGCCCGTGCCATGTGCAGATATTCAACCAGGGCCTGAAGTCCTACCGCGACCTGCCGCTGCGCCTTGCCGAGTTCGGCGCCTGCCATCGCAACGAGCCGTCCGGCGCGCTGCACGGCATCATGCGCGTGCGTGGCTTCACCCAGGACGACGCCCACATCTTCTGCACCGAAGATCAGGTGAAGAAGGAAGCGGCCGACTTCATCAAGCTGACCCTGCAGGTCTACTCCGACTTCGGCTTCAGCGATGTTTCCATGAAGCTGTCGACTCGTCCGGCCAAGCGCGTCGGTTCCGAAGAGCTGTGGGATCGCGCCGAAAACGCGCTGGCCGACGCTCTGAACGAATCCGGCCTGGAGTGGGAATACCAGCCGGGCGAGGGCGCCTTCTATGGTCCGAAGATCGAGTTCACCCTGAAGGACTGCCTCGGCCGTAACTGGCAGTGCGGCACCCTGCAGTACGATCCGAACCTGCCCGAGCGCCTGGATGCCAGCTATATCGCCGAAGATAACAGCCGTACCCGTCCGGTCATGCTGCACCGCGCGATCCTCGGCTCCTTCGAGCGCTTCATCGGCATGCTGATCGAGCACTACGCCGGCCTGTTCCCGGCTTGGCTCGCACCGACCCAGGCCGTGGTGATGAATATCACTGACAAGCAGGGCGAATGGGCTGAAGAAGTGGTGCGTCAGCTCGAGCAAAGCGGATTCCGTGCCAAGTCTGACTTGAGAAACGAGAAAATTGGCTTTAAAATCCGCGAGCATACTTTGCTCAAGGTTCCCTATCTGTTGGTTATCGGTGATAGGGAAGTTGAATCGCAGGCCGTCGCCGTTCGTACGCGCGAAGGGGCAGACCTCGGCTCGATGCCGGTCGCCCAGTTCGTGGAGCTGCTCGCTCAGGCGGTTTCCCGGCGTGGTCGCCAAGACTCGGAGTAATCATTATTAAGCGTGAAATGAGACAGGATAAGCGGGCTCTCCCGAAACCGCCGATCAACGAGAACATCACCGCCCGTGAGGTTCGTCTGATTGGTGCTGACGGTCAGCAGATTGGCGTGGTCTCCATCGATGAGGCACTCCGTCTGGCTGACGAGGCCAAGCTGGACCTGGTGGAAATTTCTGCTGATGCGGTGCCCCCTGTCTGCCGCATCATGGACTACGGCAAGCACCTCTTTGAGAAGAAGAAGCAAGCCGCTGCTGCGAAGAAGAACCAGCACCAGCAACAGATCAAAGAAATCAAGTTTCGTCCAGGGACGGAAGAAGGGGATTACCAGGTAAAACTACGCAACCTGGTACGTTTCCTTAATGAAGGGGACAAGGCCAAGGTATCGCTTCGATTCCGTGGTCGTGAGATGGCCCACCAGGAGCTGGGCATGGAGCTGCTGAAGCGGGTCGAAAACGACCTCGCCGAAGTCGGCACCGTGGAACAGCATCCTAAGCTGGAAGGACGCCAGCTGATGATGGTCATCGCTCCCAAGAAGCGTAAATAACCTCCCGGGCACTGGCAGGCCTGATGGTTATCAGTTGTTAACGAATGCGGAGTACTAAACATGCCAAAGATGAAAACCAAGAGTGGCGCCAAAAAGCGCTTCAAAGTGACTGCTGGTGGCATCAAGCACAAGCACGCTTTCAAGAGCCACATCCTGACCAAAATGACCACCAAGCGTAAGCGTCAGCTGCGCGGCACTTCGATGCTCGCTGCTTCCGACGTTCGCCGTGTAGCACGCTCCCTGCGTCTGCGTTGATTTCTGGTAGAGGATAAATAAATGGCTCGTGTTAAGCGTGGCGTGATTGCCCGTCGTCGTCACAAAAAGATTCTGAAGCTCGCAAAAGGCTACTACGGCGCGCGTTCGCGCGTGTTCCGCGTTGCCAAGCAGGCGGTAATCAAGGCTGGCCAATACGCCTACCGTGACCGTCGTCAGCGCAAGCGTCAGTTCCGCGCCCTGTGGATCGCCCGTATCAACGCTGGTGCTCGTCAGAACGGTCTGTCCTACAGCCGTCTGATCGCTGGCCTGAAAAAGGCGGCCATCGAGATCGACCGTAAGGTCCTGGCCGATCTGGCTGTGAACGAAAAAGCGGCGTTTACCGCGATTGTCGAGAAAGCGAAAGCCAGCCTGGCTTAAGCCCCGCGACAGTTACCGGATCCTGGTCCGGACGTAACGTCACCGATAGGGGAAGAGCCTTACCGCTCTTCCCCTATTTTGTATCTGGAGTTGGTACATGGAAAACCTGGACGCGCTGGTCTCGCAGGCCCTGGACGCCGTGCGGAACACCGAAGACGTCAACGCCCTGGAGCAGATCCGGGTTCATTACCTCGGCAAGAAAGGCGAGCTGACCCAGGTCATGAAGACCCTGGGCGACCTGCCGGCCGAAGAGCGCCCCAAGGTCGGTGCGCTGATCAACGTTGCCAAGGAACAGGTTCAGGATGTGCTGAACACCCGCAAGGCCGAGCTGGAGGGCGCCGCCCTCGCCGCCAAGCTGGCAGCCGAGCGCATCGACGTGACCCTGCCGGGCCGTGGCCAGTCCTCCGGCGGCCTGCACCCGGTTACCCGTACCAAGGAGCGCATCGAGCAGTGCTTCACCCGCATCGGCTATGAAGTCGCCGAGGGCCCGGAAGTCGAAGACGACTACCACAACTTCGAAGCGCTCAATATCCCGGGGCACCACCCGGCTCGTGCCATGCACGACACCTTCTACTTCAATGCGAACATGCTGCTGCGCACCCATACCTCGCCGGTACAGGTCCGCACCATGGAAAACCAGAAGCCGCCGATTCGCATTGTCTGCCCGGGCCGCGTCTACCGCTGCGACTCCGACCTGACCCACTCGCCGATGTTCCACCAGGTCGAAGGTCTGCTGGTCGATGAAGACGTCAGCTTCGCCGATCTCAAGGGCACCATCGAGGAATTCCTCCGCGCCTTCTTCGAGAAGGAATTCTCCGTCCGCTTCCGCCCGTCCTTCTTCCCCTTCACCGAGCCTTCGGCGGAGGTCGACATTCAGTGCGTGCTCTGCAGCGGCAAGGGTTGCCGCGTCTGCAAGCAGACCGGCTGGCTGGAAGTCATGGGTTGCGGCATGGTCCACCCCGACGTGCTGCGCATGTCCGGCATCGACCCCGAGAAGTACCAGGGCTTCGCCTTCGGCATGGGTATCGAGCGTCTCGCCATGCTGCGCTATGGCGTGAACGACTTGCGCCTGTTCTTCGACAACGATCTGCGGTTCCTCGGCCAGTTCCGCTAGCCCGCACGACCGTCAACGCATTCAGGAGAGCAGGATGAAATTCAGTGAACAGTGGCTGCGGAGCTGGGTAAATCCGCAGGTATCCCGTGACGAGCTGGTGGCTCGTCTGTCCATGGCGGGCCTCGAGGTCGACGCCGTGATCCCGGTTGCCGGCCAGTTCAGCGGCGTGGTCGTGGGCGAAGTACTGTCGACCGAACAGCACCCGGACGCCGACAAGCTGCGCGTCTGCCAGGTCAGCAACGGTTCGGAGACCTTCCAGGTCGTCTGCGGCGCGCCCAACGTGCGCCCGGGCCTGAAGATCCCCTTCGCCATGATCGGCGCCGAACTGCCGGGCGACTTCAAGATCAAGAAGGCCAAGCTGCGCGGCGTCGAGTCCCACGGCATGCTCTGCTCGGCCAAAGAGCTGGAAATCAGCGAAGAGAACGCCGGCCTGATGGAGCTCGCCGCGGATGCGCCGGTGGGCGCCAATATCCGCGACTACCTCGAACTGGACGACGCCTCCATCGAGATCGGCCTGACCCCGAACCGTGGCGACTGCCTGTCCCTGACCGGCCTCGCCCGCGAAGTCGGCGCGCTGTACGGCGCCGAGGTCAAGCCGGTGGTGGTCAATGCCGTCGCCCCGCAGATCGACGAAGTTCGCACTGTGGAGCTGCTGGCTCCCAAGGCCTGCCCGCGCTACCTCGGTCGCGTAGTCCGCAATGTCGACCTGAGCAAGCCGACCCCCCTGTGGATGGTCGAGCGCCTGCGCCGTTCCGACATTCGCAGCATCGACGCAGCCGTCGACATCACCAACTACGTGATGATCGAACTGGGCCAGCCGATGCATGCCTTCGATCTTGACGAGATCAGGGGCGGCGTACGCGTGCGCATGGCGGAGGAGGGCGAGAAGCTCGTCCTGCTCGACGGCCAGGAAGTCGCCCTGCGTGCCGACACCCTGGTGATTGCCGACCACGAACGCGCCCTGGCCATCGCCGGCGTGATGGGTGGCGAGCACAGCGGCGTCAGCGCCAAGACCCGCGACCTCTTCCTCGAGAGCGCCTTCTTCGACAACATTGCCGTTGCCGGCAAGGCTCGTTCCTATGGCCTGCACACCGATGCCTCGCACCGCTTCGAGCGTGGCGTGGACTCGCAACTGGCCCGTCGCGCCATGGAGCGCGCCACCGAACTGCTGCTGCAGATCGTTGGCGGCGAAGCCGGTCCGATCGTGGAAGCAGTCAGCGAAGCCGACCTGCCCAAGGTTGCGCCGGTCACCCTGCGCGCCGAGCGCGTCACCCAGATGCTGGGCATGACCCTGGAAAACGCCGAGATCGAGCGTCTGCTCACCGCCCTGGAATTCGACGTCCAGAAAGCCGGTGCTGATGCCTGGACCGTGGACGTGCCGAGCCATCGCTTCGACGTCTCCATTGAGGTCGACCTGATCGAAGAGCTGGGCCGCCTCTATGGCTACAACCGTCTGCCGGTTCGCTACCCGCAGGCCCGCTTGGCGCCGAACACCAAGTCCGAGTCCCAGGCCGAACTGCCTGCGTTGCGCCGCCTGCTGGTCGCTCGCGACTACCAGGAAGCCATTACCTACAGCTTCATCGATCCCAAGCTGTTCCAGCTGTTCCACCCCGGCGTCGAGCCGCTGATGCTGGCCAACCCGATCTCCGCCGACATGGCCGCCATGCGCGCCTCGCTCTGGCCGGGGCTGGTGAAGTCCCTGCAGCACAACCTCAACCGCCAGCAGACCCGCGTGCGCCTGTTCGAAAGCGGCCTGCGCTTCGTCGGTCAGCTGGAAGGGCTGGTGCAGGAAAACATGCTTGCCGGCGTCGTCTGCGGTGCCCGTCAGCCGGAAGGCTGGGCCAACGGCCGCGAGAACGTCGACTTCTTCGATGTCAAAGCCGACGTCGAAGCGCTGCTGGGTAACGCCGGCGCCATCGATGCCTTCACCTTCTCCCCGGCAGAACACCCGGCGCTGCACCCGGGCCAGACCGCCAAGATCGAGCGCGACGGCGTGCTGGTCGGCTATCTGGGCGCCCTGCACCCGGAACTGGCCAAGGCGCTGGACCTGGATCGCCCGGTCTATGTCTTCGAGCTGGTACTGGCCGAAGTGGCCAAGGGCCGCCTGCCGAAATTCAGCGAACTGTCGCGCTTCCCCGAAGTGCGCCGTGACCTGGCCCTGATCGTCGATCTGGATACCCCGGCCGAATTCGTCCTGGCCAATATCCGTGAAACGGCGGGCGAATGGCTGACGGACCTCAGGCTCTTTGACGTCTACCACGGTAAAGGCATTGATCCGCTTAGAAAAAGCTTGGCCGTTGGCTTGACCTGGCAGCATCCATCACGCACTCTTAATGATGACGAGGTGAACGCGACTACGCAGAATATCGTCGCCTCGCTGGAACAAAGGTTCAACGCCACGTTAAGGAAGTAGCGTATGGGGGCTCTGACGAAAGCTGAAATTGCTGAACGTCTGTACGAAGAGCTGGGCCTGAATAAGCGGGAAGCCAAGGAACTGGTGGAGCTCTTCTTCGAAGAGATCCGCCAGGCGCTGGAGCATAACGAACAGGTGAAGTTGTCGGGTTTCGGCAACTTCGACCTGCGCGACAAGCGCCAGCGTCCCGGACGCAACCCGAAGACGGGAGAGGAAATCCCGATCACAGCCCGGCGCGTCGTCACCTTTCGTCCAGGGCAGAAACTGAAGGCCAGGGTTGAGGCTTATGCTGGAACCAAGTCATAACGACGAGCTGCCCCCCATTCCGGGCAAGCGCTACTTCACCATCGGTGAAGTGAGCGATCTTTGCGCGGTGAAGCCGCACGTACTGCGGTACTGGGAACAGGAGTTCCCGCAACTCAACCCGGTCAAGCGACGAGGCAACCGGCGCTACTACCAGCGCCAGGACGTGCTCATGATTCGCCAGATCCGTGCGCTGCTCTATGACCAGGGCTTCACCATCGGTGGCGCCCGTCAGCGCCTCACCGGCGACGAAGCACGCGAAGACGCCACCCAGTACAAGCAACTGATCCGGCAGATGATTGCCGAATTGGAAGACGTGCTGCATGTGCTGCGCAAGTAACTGAAAAAAATGAAAAAAGCACTTCTCCAAAGCAAATGCTTGGGGTATAGTGCGATCCGCTTCTGAGGGAACTCGGAAGCAACGTCGGGGCGTAGCGCAGCCTGGTAGCGCACTTGCATGGGGTGCAAGGGGTCGAGTGTTCGAATCACTCCGTCCCGACCAATAATCCCTAGAAAATCCAATCACTTAGCGGTGGTTGGATTTTTTTATGGGCGAGTGTTTTGTGTGCCCCTCGAATTTTGCCCCACTTTTTGCCCCACCGGAAATCTCGCCGTTTTGTAGGCAGTTTTTGAGGTTCTTCTCGAGCCGAGCATTCCCTGGGGAATCGAGCCAAGCGATCGAGTATCTAGTGCTCGATCCCTCGCAGTACGCGAATCTGCTCCTTGAGATAAAGGTCCTTTTCATCCTCCATCTGCAGGAGGATTTCCAGGACGCGGGCTCTGGAGAGCTCATGAACTTTGCAGAGTCTGTCCAGGCGCTTAATGGCCTTATCGCTCAGGATGAAGTTGTACTGCTTCTTCCCTTTAGCGTCCTTGCGGCGAAGCTTCTGCCGCCAGAGCCGTCTTATCGTCGCGATGCAATGGGCTCGCTCCATGGGCTTCCACGTAAACGAGTCGAGTTTAATCAATAGGCGCTGATGGCTTTCGGGATGAGAGTGAAGGAACACCTGGTGGGAGAGGTGTTTGCTCAGCCATTCCCAGGCGTGACGACAGGCTTCTCTCTCGTCCCCCTCCTTAATCCAATCCAACTGTTCGTCTAATTGTTGCTGTTCTCCCCACGCGCGCTTAAGGCTGGCCAAGAACAGGGTCTTTTTCCACTGGGGCCATTCCGCGCAGTCGATCGTGGCTATCAGCAGATCTCTTTCGGATAGAACCGGCGAGTCGATTCGCTCATCCGAGATTTCACGAGGCAGCCTGCGCTTAATCCAAGACAGCTGACGCTCGCTCTCCGATATCCAGGAGAAGTGCTTCTCAGGGATCAGCAGGTCGTTCTGGTGGGCCTGCACCTGACCCCTCGTCACTCCGAACTCCTCAATGCTCTCAGCCATAAGGTTACGCATGGTCGCGAGAATGATGTTCTTCGGGTGGTAGACAGCGGTGTCGCGCAGTGCCAGGTAGAACCACAGCCAGATGTCACGACGACTGTCGGATGAGGTTTCTCCCAGGAGGGTGGACAAGGTATCCGTGACGAAGAAGCCGGATTTGAGGGGAGGGCGGGGTTGGGTCATGACTTCCTTGTCTTGTTGAAAGCATCTAGTTGCGGAATAGAGCTGGAATAGATGGTTTGTAGATGTGATCTAGAGGGATTCTAGAAGCTGGCTAGATGCAGTTTTAATAAGACATATCTGGAATTCCGCGGCCTGTAGCCGTGTTTCATCCATATCTGCACTGCAGCCTGCCTTCTTCATGGAGGTGCTGAAGCCCCTTTGCTGCCGTCAGATCGCTCCTGAGCTGGGCTCGGTCAATAAAAACGAGACCTGCCAATCCTCTGAACGAACACCAGGAGCCCGTTCATGAGGATCATCCGTTTACGAGAAGTCATGGCTACGACCGGCCTTGCTAGGTCGACCGTCTACAAGTACATCAGCGAAGGTGCGTTCCCGAAGCCGGTGTCATTGGGGGAGAGGTGCGTGGGGTGGGTGGAGGAAGAGATTCACGACTGGGTGATGGAGAAAATTGAAGAGCGTGACGCTGCTTTGAAAGCCGCGTGAGAGAAGGGCCAGGCATAAACGCGGTGACTGGCTGTGTCCAGTCACCGCGTTTATGCCGTTGGGAGGAGTGATCGAAGGGGGTATCTAAGGCAGCAATCGGCCAGAAGCAGTCACTATCTGATGAAGGCACACGCCCCTCCTCGCAAGCCTTGCCTGAGGCCGGAAGCGTGGCCTATTCAATGTCGTTCGCCTTGCGCATCTGAAATGCGCTCGCGAAGCCTGTTCCAATGTGGTTTGAGCTGCTTCTTGATCGATGGGGCGTTCATGATTCTGGCTGCCCGGTAGCCATAAGAAATGAAATTCCTTCGGCCCAGGTAGGAGTACCGCTTGTACAGCTTCTTCAGGAACATCGAACGGGGCAGCTGGCCTCTGGAGATTCGTTTGGCGTTGACCTTCTCCATGCATTGTTCCGCCATCCAAATGCCTTTCTTCACACGCTCCTGATAGCGAGCCAGTGACGATGAGCGCAGGTAAATGTTGGTCCCGTCGAAGATAAAGCCCAGGTATTGCAGAGGTCGGTCGGATCTCAAGCCCTTAGCCGAGCGCTTAAATTTGCAGGTCTCCGTCTTGGAGGCCTGGATTTCCAGGCCTATCGCATTGACCCGTTGGCCGACTAGGGCTTTGGCCTCCGCATCCTTCTCCAGCGGCACAATTAGCAGCACATCATCGCAATACCGGTAATAGGCACCGCCGCAGGTTTGGACATAGGTGTGGATCTGCTCATCGAAGCCCATCATGTACACGTTGGACAGTAGGGCGCTGATAGGGGAGCCCTGGGGGATACCTTTTTTATCCTTGTTGGTTTCGATCAGGCCGCCATCACGCACCTTAGTTCGGAATTCGTGGGGCTCGCATATTCGCTTGCGGCCTTGTTTGGGGTTGTTCTTGGAGAGCCCCAGCATCTCGTAGACTTGGTCCCTGTAGACGAACGAGAACTTGGTGAGGGATCGATACACCGCGTAATGGTCGTCGGGCAACTGGCTGGTGCCTAGTAGTGTCTGCCAGGCACTTTTGAGATGCGCATGATCTAGGTTGTCAAAGAAACCTTTGATGTCGATGGCGATGACGCAGCAGGAGTCTCGCGTCGCGATATCTAGGAACGCCTCGCGAGCAAAATTGATATTGCTTTTGCCAAGGGCCCGAAACGCCAGAATAGCGGGGGACCACTGCACCTTCGCCAGATGGTCCTCATAGGCCTGGTTCAGCAGTTCGCAGTAGTAGGAATAAATGTGGCTGTCGACATGCGCAGCGTAGGAAATGGGCCGTTCTTTGGGGTCTTTTTTGACCACCTTCCCTATGCTTTTGTCGAAAAACACTTTCTGTGTTTGTGCGACATAGCGAATAAAGGGGTAAAAGGCATGCTTAGCAACAGTCTTAGGACTTGAGACTATCTCCAGCGCCGCAGCCTGGTTGATCGGGCGATCAAAGTGCAGATAGCCCCGAGATTTGTACCAATTTTCCGGCATCAGCGTACATCCATGTTCGAGCCAACCGGCCAGGTATAGGATGGCGGCAATCCTCAACCGCCTGGCCGGATAAACTCAAATGCTCCTCACATCATCCAATCGGTGTTGGTCACCCAGTCCGATTTCGCCGCGATTGCTAGGATCGACGTATAATGTCAGCGTCACACTTGGAGTACCTATGAAGATAAGTATCCGAGCGCTGCTGGCCGCACTGCTGGTCACCTTGGGTGGTTTCACCTGGGATGCCGCCTTGGGGCTTGACAGCTTGTGATGCACCTTCGGGTCTATACCCGAAGCGCTTGCAGGCTAGCATAAATCTGGCTGAATCAGCTCCCTATTCTCGATAGAGTTCATCAGACTTTGACAGTATCTCGGCGTCGCAAACTTTCGACGAGCGTGTAGATATCGTCTATCAGCTGCTCGCGAGCCCAATGTGCCACACCGGCCACTTAGCGCTCACGCCCAGGGCTCAAAGCTAGGCAGCAGGTTGGGGCAGCGCCGCGCCGTCATGGTCGTCTAATCCAAGTACCTCAGACAGTAGCTGGTCCGTGGAGGCCCGACCCCGAGGCGTTTGAGGCTACTATGCCCCAGAATTCTCAGCGTACTGATTACTCTAAACCGACGAGCATTTCTTCCGTCCATGGCCAGGTTTTTTCCAGCATTCGATTTCGCGGAATTCCGCAGCAAAGGCGAATTCGCCCTCTTTCGGGAGCTGGCAGCACTCGACGATAGCTTCACCGTCATCCACTCGCTGCCCTGGCTACGAGGCAGATCCAAGCGGGTGTACTCGCAAGAGCTGCAGGAGTACCTGCGGGTCTCTTTGGAAAGGAAGCATTTGTCCGGCGAGGTGGACTTTGTGATCTTACACGCGGAGCTGGGCATGCTTTGTATCGAGACGAAATCGGGGCTGTACAAGCCCTCGGGCGTTCGCTTCATTCACGAACGTGCCGGATACGAAATCGATCCACTGAATCAGGTCAAGGACAATGCTTTCGTTCTCGTCGAGATGCTGCAGTCTTGGCAGGTGAAGTGCCCAGTCGGGTATGCAGTGCACTTTCCAGACTTCGATCTTGAGAGTTCGCAGATCGCCAGCGCCTACGTACCGCTCGACCGGCCGATTCCTGAAGGCATTCTGATCCTGCAGAAGCATCGTCGGGACATGCCCGCGCGCATCATGCAGTTGATGGCGCACTGGAAAGCCGCGCTTAATTACGGCGACCAGGACAGTTTTAGCAATGAAATTGATCAATTCCTCGACGCGGTTTGGCCGCAGGAAGTGCGGGACGGGTCTCTCGGCCGAAAGATTGTCGCGGATGGTGAGCTGTGGCTTCGATTAGACGACAGGCAGGCGAATCAGGTGGCCTTGTGCATCGACACTGATAGGAGGCTGATCGCGGGATTCTCAGGCAGCGGCAAGACACTCATTGCGCGCTCTCTGGCCGAACAGCTTGCACTCCAAGGCCTCAAGGTACTTTTCCTTCTAAAGAACCGCCAGATCACGCAGAAGGTGGCCGCTCAACTGAGCCGATCCAGCCAGGGAGTAACGGTTCAGACCTTTCATTCCTACTGCGAGTCTCTGGGAATGCGGAGCCGAGACAGTGGCATTGGCGAGCCCAACTATGACAAGCATTACCTGGCCTTGCATGAGACGGTAGATCACCAGTATGCGGTGCTAATCGTCGATGAGGCCCAGGCGCTCAACGAGGCCGATCACTTGGCGCTGCATGAGCATTTTGCCAATGCCCGCAAGTTCGTATTTGCCGATGAGCTCCAGGTGCTTCCCGGTATCGAACGGGGTAGTTCCTATCGATTTATGGAGGATACCTACGGCGAGAGCTTCTTCTACCTGACAACGGTCTATCGAAATCCCCGCGGCATCACTCAGACGATGATGGAGATGCTACCGCCACGACATGAGGTCAACTGCCCTCGCCCGTTTTCTAGGGAGGACTTATCCAAAAGCATCAGCAGGGATGTCTCCAAGAGCATCCAGGCCATAACGACGGAGCTCTCGAAGGCCGGTGTCATAACGCGGGACATGATCGTGCTCAGTCAGTTTTCCTTGTCGCTTGAGGGGGTCGATGTTTCGCGCTCCACGATCTCGGCGTATCGCGGCATGGAGAAACCCGTTGTAATCATCGTGGCGGGCTTCGAGATGGACGACACGACATTGGCTTGCGCTCTCGGACGAGCCACTACATGCGCCTACATCATTGTGCCCATCGACATGCTCGTGGGGCTGCGCAGCGTGAAATCGGATTTTCTGCGAAAGGGCTTGCAGAAGATGGACCGTGAAGCGGTCCTCGAACAGGATGCCCGTAATCCAGCCCCACGATTCATCGAAAACAGGGTGCAGAAGTATGCGGGTCTAGTCGGAAGGCACCAGATCTTTGGTGAAGAGTTCGTCTACGCAAGCCGATGGAGACGATGGGTCTATGAAGGCGGCATCAGATGGAGCAGCCGCGGAGCTCAGCTTTGGGGCTGGTGGCTCTCGTTATCGACAAGTCTGCCCATCTCCGGTATTGACCTCGTGCGCAATGAGCTGACCGACGGATATCTCCGAGCCTGCGCCAAATGCAATAACACGACACCGCATGACATGCTCGGCACATGTCTGACGTGCTTGGCCACGCCATTGGACGAGGCCAGTGTCTCGGAGATTGTCCTGCACGCGGCTGATTTGGGCTCCGTTCGATCAGCGACGAGGGGGCAATCCATCATTGAGGTCGCGGCACTGGTCAGTGATTACCATTTTCCGCGCTCTGGTGACATTGTGAGAGGGATTGCCGAAGTTGATGTCCTATCACTTGCCACTACGATCGTCGAGTTTCGGATGCGCTGTGATGCAGCCGTTGCCACCAAATCCCAGGTGGTGCAATGGTTGCGAGAAGTGTTGGTAGCCAGTGATTTAGATGGCTCCGTCGAGAGTCTTGCAGGGCGCACAATCAGTAGTCTCTGCGCGCAGAAGCTAATGGTGAAGATCGAGACCGGCAAATACCGACTAACCGATCCTCAATAGCCTTGAAAGGCAGTACTCCTTGAGCAACGCGGCCTCGACTCTTCGCCAGTCTGCGCTGCTAAACAGCAGTCGACAACTGATGCGGAGCTGGCATTTTGCTATCGGGAAACTGTCTGCTTCTAGCCGATCGCAACCCTCTGAGAGAGTTTGCCTGTAGGGAAGGCTAGCCGGCGCGTTGGTATTTTTCCGGAGTGATCAAGACAGAAGACCCTCAACCGATATTGGGGCTTTAGCTTCGGTCTATCCGAGGTCATTGAGGGTTGAGTTTTCGGTGCGGGTAATATGCTTTATATCTACCATTCAACATCCGTCCTATCCCTATCCCTATCCCTATCCCTATCCCTATCCCTATCCATCCACCTTCCCCTACCCACATATCAGTCTCACCCCATCCCACCGCTCATTACCCCTATCCCTCTCATCCTCCCAGCGCCATCCCATCTCAGCATCCCTCCATCCAATCACTAGGTCCTCCCTAGCCAGCCTCTCCACTCAGCTAACTCCAGACAGTCCTAGACACCAAAGGACCAGCCTTCCACCAGTAGAAAGTTACTCCCTGTGCAGAGGATATGAACCTCACACAGGAGCAGCGTTCATGCCTCGTCATCCCAGCAATACCAACCTCCACCTGCATCACTCCAGCACCTTCCAGGGCCTACCTGTCATGGCAGAGAAAGGTCCCTTCATCGAGCAGTACCTATCTCGCTTGCACAGCACCATTGAGCGCTCCTTGAAGCACTACTCCCGAGTATTTGCCTTCCGAGTGGATCTACGTCTGCCACTGAACGTAGACCTGCCTAGCTACGCTTACAACAACGGGGTCATCAGCCGATTCCTAGAGTCCTTCAAGGCCAAGATCGAGCATGACCGGCAGAGAGCTCGCACTCGGCATCGATACGCTCATGACAGCAGGGTCAGATACGTCTGGGCGAGAGAAGAGAGCAGGGGAGAGCGACCGCATTACCACCTGCTAATCCTGCTCAATGGAGATGCCTACTTCACTGTGGGAAGGAAAACCTCCACTGAGCAGAACATCTTCCATCGTCTGCAGCAGGCATGGGCCAGTGCGCTGGGGCTCAGCCTGGAGGAGGTGAGTGGCCTGGTGGAGATACCCCGAGCGGCTGGATACCTGGTTAGTCGAGCTGCTGGTGATCATGGAGAGCTAGCGGACCTGTTCCATCGAGCGAGCTACCTCTGCAAGGCTGCTACGAAGAACTATGGGGATGGTCAGCACAGCTTCGGGTTCAGTCGTGGATAGCTGCATTCCAGACACGTCTTATATCGATCTTCACCCATGATCGGTCCAATGCACCTGCCTCATTCCTGTTTGCGTGATGGGGCAGTTGGAGCAGCTCGGTAGCCCTGAAATGGCATCGTCCGGACACTTCAACTCTTGCGAGGGAGCGCGGTGTTTGACCGTATCGAGACGGGGCGAGGACGCTTCGTATTCGGACTGGTTGGTTCGTAGAAATTAACCCAGTTGGCTCCTGGTATGACTAAAGCCAGCTAGGTGCATTTCCATGACGAGCCAAACCGCCATACTTTCCGATCTCTTACTCCGGGCAGAGATCAAGCGTCAGATCGAGCTTTATGTCGAAGCAGTCAAGGCCAGCAGCGAGCCGGCCTACCACGTCTCTAATGCTCACGTTGACGATCCTATCTATCAACCGACGTCGCTCGCCATTTCAGCCGTTCAGCTAAAGCAGATGCATGATTTCATCATGGGGCTCGAGGGTGACGTGGAGAGCGAGGCACTACGAGCTTTTCAGGATACCTGTCTGTGCTTGGGGCTTGAGTTCAGCCCCTTGGTCGGCATGGTCTGCCTCAACGAAAGTGAAGACGGCTACTTATCGCCGGAAGAGACACTGAACTGGTTCGTGAAGTGTGTTCGAACGTACTCCCATGCGCCAAGGGAGTGAGCTCACGGGCCTTGCTTGGAGTCAGCTACCGACCCAATGCTGACCTCAGACAATGGGGCAATCACCTCGCCTGAGGTATCGCTTCTAGCGTGCTCAAGGTCTAAGCCATCAAGCTTTTGCCGCAGGCCGCAATCGGAAGCTGACGCCCATGCGGTTGAAAGCGTTCATCGCTGCAATTGCAGCTGTCAGGTCTACCAGATCCTTCTCTGCAAACACTGCCGATGCGGCCGCGTAGGCTTCATCTGATACGTGTGTCTCACTAACTCGCGTGACTTCTTCTGCCCAGGCTAGTGCCGCGCGCTCCTGATCCGAGAACAGATATTGTGCTTCATGCCACACCGGTACCAACAGCAACTTATCTACCGACATACCTTCTTTGATCAGATCACGTGAGTGCAGATCGATACAGTGAGCGCAGCCATTTATTTGAGACACCCTAAGGAACACCAGATGAATCAGTGGCACTGGCAGTTCTGTCGCAGTAGTTACGAAATGATGCAGTACTCCAAGGGATTTGGCAGCGCCGGGGGAAGATTGAAACCAGTTGAGGCGACTCATGAATTTCTTTTCCTTGCTGTGCGACGGTGACGAGGGAGCCACATGCGCGGTCGATTGCATCAATAACCCCGACAAATTCCAGAAAGCCGGTTTGTGTATGGGGTGACCAGCCCAAAGGGCGCTACTTGCATGGGGTGAAAACAAGAGCTTGGAGTCAATTTTGGTCGAGAAGCGGGCTATGGTAATGATCCACTACAAGACTAATGTATTGATCCACTTTCGAGGTGCTCATGCCACCGAATCTGCTCCTGTCTGGACTAATGGCGCTACCGACGGGGAGACCTCCTGAAGGCGTCAATCTTCAAAAGTGGCTGTATTTGGAGCTGCGCGACGCGATGCTTGTCGGACGTTTGCCTGCAGGCAGCAAACTGCCGGGAAGCCGGACACTGGCCTCACAACTCTGCGTGGCACGCGGAACGGTGCAGGCAGCGTATCAGCAGCTTTTGTCTGAAGGGTATGTGGTTAGCCGACCTGGCAGCGGCACCCGGGTTTGCATGGAGCTTCCGGACGCAAAACTGCGAATTACTTCCTCACAGCAAAGTGCTGGAGTAAAAATCCCGGCGCGACGAATGCCTCCGGTCACGGACTGGGGAGAACGATTGAAGTCCATCACATCCGCTTTTGCCAAGCGCAGGGTCGCTCCTGGGCTACGCCCTTTTTTCCCTATGCGCTGCGACGTTCAATCATTCCCGATTGATCTCTGGCGCAAGCTGCATATCCAGCAGATGCGAAGTTCCAAAGTTGAGACACTCCTCGATTATGAGCCCGCCGGGTTGCCAAGCTTACGCCTCGCCATTGCCGAGCATGTGGGCTCCGCTCGAGGCGTCCAGGTTTCGCCGGACAACATCGTGGTACTCAGTAGCGTGCAACAGGGAATCGATCTATGCCTACGCCTCTTGGCACCTCCTCGGGCTCGCGTTTGGATGGAGGATCCAGGCTATCCGGGAGTTCGCCAGCTTATGGCGCTCGCAGGCTGTGAGGTGGTGGACGTACCGGTGGATCAACAGGGTATGCGTGTCCAGGATGGTATCCAGGCCGCTCCCGAGGCGGCACTGGCTTATGTGACGCCCTCGCGGCACATGCCTTGCGGCCACGAACTATCTCCCCCCAGAAGGCTTGCACTGCTACATTGGGCGCGCGCATCTGGGGCCTATATCATCGAAGATGACTATGACAGCGAGTACCGATTCATTGCCAAGCCCATTCCTGCCTTGCGCGCTATGGCCGGCGCTGAGGATCTGGTGATCCTCGCGGGTACATTCAGCAAACTGCTATTTCCGTCTGTTCGGCTGGCCTATTTGGTGCTACCGCAACATCTGGTGGATGTCTTTACCCGAGCGGTAGCGCTGACCTCGCGACATCCAAATAGCCTTAGTCAGGCTGTGCTGGCGGCATTTTTCAATCAAGGACACTTCGATCGGCACGTCAGGCGCATGCGCAAGCTCTACTCGTTGCGTGCTGAAGCGCTCAATTGCGCAGCGTCACAGCACTGGCAGGGATTGATCGAGGTACCGGAGATTCGTGCCGGACTAGACACCCCCTGTTCATTACTGGTCGGAGATGAAGCTGAGGCGTGCCGGCGAATCGAAGAGGTCAACGTTGATGTACTTCCGCTTGCGCGGTTCTACAAGGCACCGAGCTCCCCTGGTTTCCTGCTGGGATTCGCAGCTTATGAGGAGCGATCCATATTTGATGCAGCTTTGGCGGTCAGAAAGGCATTGATCTGACTGAATGTTCTTGCTCTGGCGGGGCGAACTGGGAGTCCTTTCATGATTGCGTTTGCTCTGCATCGCGTTAGGCGAGAGCACTTGCACACCTGATGACTTCTAGGGGCCCACTTCTGCCTGTGAGTTGAGGCAGCTACCGACCCAGGCTGTGTGAAAACGTCGAAGTGCTTACACCAGAACCGAATTTGGGATTAGCCCTCAAAGTGCGCGCGGCTAAAGCGATTACCGGCCGTTGTCCAATGACTGAGTCTCCTGAAGCGGTAGATGGCTGTTTGAGGTTAGGAGCCGCAGGAAAATGACCGACCTCAGGCCCGCAGTGCCGCCATCGCACCGGTGACGCCGAAGATGCTCATCAGCCGTTTGAGGTTGTAGGCCAGCACATGCAAGGTCATTTCCGTGCTTACCTGGGGCAGCGCTCTGGTCAGGAAGTGCGTCGCGCCCATCCAATGTTGAGCGTGCCAAACGGGTGCTCCACGGTCTGTCGGCGCACGCTCATCATCTTTGGTTCGCGATCCAGCCGTTGCTGCATGGCTTCCAGGATTGCTTCGTGCCGCCAACGCTTGAGTCGGCGGTAACTGCTCGTGGTACAGCTGCTGCGTATCGGGCAGCCCGGGCAGGCAGAGCTCCAGTAAACATCCAGCTCGAGGCCATCTTCCACCGTCGAGATTCGCTTGATTGCACGCTGGCCAGCAGGGCATTGGTACTCATCATCAGCGGCTAGGTAGACGAAGTTCTGTTTACCGAAACGCCCTTCAGCTTTGCTGCTGGAGGTCATCGGCTTGGGCACGAAGGGACTGATGCCCGCCTGCCCGCACGCGAGGATTTCTATTGCGCTGAAGTAGCCTCGATCGGCAACGACGCTAAGGCGTTCAGATCCGGTGGCTTCGCGAGCCTGCTCGGCCATCGTGGCAAGCGCTGCACGGTCATGGCCGACGTTGGTGACTTCGTGCGCAACGATCAGGTGGTGCCGGGTATCGACCTCAGTCTGCACGTTGTAGCCGACTACGCCGGTACCTTTGCCACTGGTGGCCATGGAGCGTGCATCCGGATCGGTGAGCGAGACTTGTCCATCCGGTGCTTCGCCTAGCTGCTATCTCCTTGAGCGTCTGCATCTGCTGGCGGAGTTTCTCGATTTTTTCCTGGAGGCGGCTGGCTTTGGCTTCGGCGACATTGGATTGAGTTCGGTCGGCGGTGTCCATCGCTGCCAGATAGCGGTCGATGCTTTTTTCAATCTGTTCCATCCGGGCGCGCAGCTTGCCGTGGGTGAAGTGGCGATCACGGTTGTTGACCGCTTTGAACTTGCTGCCGTCGATGGCCACCAGCGACTGGGAGAACAAATCGAGTTGGCGACACAGCACGACGAACTGCCGGCAGACATTACGAATGGCTTTGCCGTTGTCGCGCCGGAAGTCAGCAATGGTTTTGAAGTCCGGAGCCAGTCGCCCAGTCAGCCACACCAGCTCGAGGTTGCGCTGGCATTCGCGCTCCAGGCGACGGCTGGATTGAATGCGGTTGAGGTAACCGTAGATGTAGACCTTCAACATCACGGCGGGGTGATAGGACGGTCGACCAGTTACGCCAGGAGTGGCCCCATTGAACTCCAGGGCCACCAAATCGAGTTGCTCGACGAAGGCTTCGACCACGCGGATCGGGTTGTCTTCGGCGACGAAATCATCCAGGCATTGGGGAAGCAAGCTGACCTGTGCTCGGCTCGCCTCTTCGATGAATCGCTTCATACGCCGCCCCGCTGACGTTGCTCCAGCAACTCTAGGCGAGGACGACGTTTTCACACAGCCTGGACCCATAGCGGACACTTCTCTGCAAGTCAGCGATCTGTCGTCGCTCACTTGCCCCCAAGGTTCGCCCGAGCCCATTGCTCAGCGGTGGTTACTGGAATCGACTGCTGTTCGTTGAAGGTGCCCACTTTAGGCCATGCCACACCTCTGCCTTGGGCAAATACAGCGCGGTACTTTTTGATGTGATGGGTAGGATCTTTTCTCAGCTCATCCATCAGGTACGGAACAGTCCACACGTGAGTTTTGAATGGACGACCCAGCGCATTTTCGAGGATGTTCGCAACTTGTCCATACGACACCGTGTCGCCCGAGAGATAGACAATCCCGTTGCGGAAGCGAGGTTCAAAGAAGACGATTTCCGCTGTTAGAGTGCCGATGTCGTCTGGTGTGGTGAGCGTCACGCTGTTCTCAAGACTGCCGAGAGCGTTAACGGTGTCATTGTCGAAGTCGACTACTTCGAATACGGGCTCGAAGAGGAAGCTGGTGAACATGCCCGTCGAGATAATTACCCATTCGGTTTTATCTTGCGCGCGGAGTGCCTCGCGTACATCGAGTTGAGCATCGAAAAGATCTTGGGGGCTGCCCCGACCGATCACTTCGAAATCCACGCCAAACTGCCACGGGAAGTAGCGCTTAACGCCCGACCTTAGCGCTGCTGTCGCCAACTTCATGGGGGTTTCTCGACCCGCGACCATGCCGGCACAGCCTATGACGGTATCGAACCGCCCGAACACTTCAGCTAACTGATCAATTGAATCGTTCACCAGATCCGCAGCGACCATCTGAATGCCCAGCCCACGAAGCTCGTCGATCTCGGCCTTTTTCTCCGGTATCTGGGTGTTGATGGTCGACTCACGGAGAAGAACGCTGATTTGGGAACCGGGTGCGCGTTTGGCTACTCGCGCGAGATTGCGCAAAACCGGGAGACCAAGTTCGCCAGCGCCGAGAACAAGAATGGATTGAGGGGAAAGCGGGGTTGCTTCGGTCATGATTTCTCCTGAGGCGTGATGCCTATAACATGAACGAATGCTGGCATGATCAGGCAGTACTCGTAAGAAGGCACACGCGTGATACCTAGGAGGGATAAATGACCAATCAGGACGCTCTGAGCCAGGCAGAAGCCATCTGCCAAACGCTCCGAGAAGATGATGATGGCGTCAGACGGGAAGTCCTCGCTCACGCGGGTAGCCGATGGTCATTGGGCATCCTGCATGCCTTGGGTGTGTACGGCACGATGCGTCACGCTGAGATAAAACGGCAGATGACTGGGGTGACCCAGCGAATGCTGACCAAGACGCTGCGCGCCATGGAGCGGGATGGATTACTGCTTCGAAGGGAGTTCGGGGAAATTCCGCCGCGCGTCGAATACGAGCTGACGCCATTGGGTATGGAACTGTTGGTTCGGATGTCTCCTGTTTGGATGTGGGTAGTCGAAAACGCCGAGGAATTCCGCAAGGCGCGTCGCGCTTTCGACAGTCAAGATGACAAGAAACCAGTCTGGCAGATCCCCACGTCGGCTCTCTCTAATCCAGAGTAATCAATAGCGTGTACGTCTCGTTCAGAGCAGTAGCACTCGACCTAACCTCGCCCAAAATCGAACGCCCGCTTCTGGCCGATTGCTGCCTACCGAAAAAACCGATCCAGAGACGTTTTCTGTTGCCGGCAAGAATGCCGGCATAATGTTATGCAGGTTGCACGATTGGCGCATGGCTGATGGGGTGTATCCGGAACCAGATGGAGTACATCGCTGGCAGGAAGACCAAGGTCAGCACCGTTCCAGCGAAGGTACCGCCGATCAGCGTGTACGCCAGCGCGCCCCAGAACACCGAATGGGTAAGAGGAATGAAGGCCAGGACGGCGGCCAGTGCGGTAAGTATCACCGGTCTGGCGCGCTGCACCGTGGCTTCGACGACCGCCTGGAATGGGGTTAGCCCCTCCGCTTCGTTGTGGCGGATCTGGCCAATAAGGATGAGCGTGTTGCGCATGAGAATGCCGGACAGCGCGATCAGCCCAACCAGGGCATTGATGCCGAAGGGTTGGTGGAAAAGGATCAGCGTGGGCACAACGCCAATCAGTCCTAGCGGGCTGGTCAGAAAGACCATGACCATCGCGGAAATCGAGCGCACCTGCAGGATGATGATGATCAGCGTGGCAGCCAGCATGATCGGGAACAGCGGCAGCATGGCGTTGCTCGCCTTGCCCGACTCTTCGATGGACCCAGCCTGTTCGATGCGATAACCGCTTGGCAGCTTCTCGATGATGGGCTGGAGCTGTTGGCTGATGGCGGTCGAGACATCCGGCGGCTGCAAGTCCTCGGCAATGTCGCCCCGTACGGTGATTGTCGGCGTGCGGTCGCGCCAGCGCATGATAGGCTCCTCCATGCGCACTTCGACATTGCCCACTTGCGACAACGGGATGCGTTGCCCATCGGTGCCCGCCAACGTGAAGTCCATGATCCGGGACGGGTCGAAGCGGATATCGCCGGCTGCACGCGCCATGACCTGAACGGTACGGATGTCCTCACGCACAGCGGTGATCGGCACTCCACTCAGCAGGAACTGCAGCTGCTGCGCGACGGCGCTGGAGGTCAGTCCAACTGCCTGCAGACGGTCCTGTTGCAGAGTGAAGTGCAACGAGGGCACGCGGGTACCCCAATCGGTATTGACCGTCCGCATCATCGGATTGACTTCCATGACTTGCTGCACTTCAGCCGCGATGTCGCGAAGCTTGTCCGGGTTCGGCCCGGTTACTCGGTACGCAACCGGGTAGGGAGAGTAGGGCCCAAAGACCAGTTGCGAGACCCGAACCCGCGCTTCGTTGGCCAGCCCGTCTGCGATGGCCTGACGCAGCCGATGCTTCAGGGCTTCGCGCTCGTCCTGGTTGTCGGTGCGCACCACGATCTTGGCGAACGAAGGATCTGGCAGTTCCGGCCCCATGGCCATGAAGAAGCGGGGTGCGCCCTGGCCGATGTAGGCCGTGACGATCCTGGCCTCCTTCTGTTGAGCCAACCAGGCTTCCACCTTCTCGGTGGCCGCGCTGGTCTGGGCAATGGAGGTGCCATAGGGCATCTGCACCTCCACCAGCACTTCGGGGCGATCGGAGATAGGGAAGAACTGCTTCTTGACGACGCTCATCCCGACGATCGCCAGTGCGAAAAGCCCGACTACCGCACCGGCGACCTTCCACTTGTGAGCGATGACCTGACCGAGCAGTTGGCGAAAACGGTTGTAGCCCGGGGTGTCGTAGATGGCGTCATGGCCGCCCTCGACCTTCTTGAAGTCGGGCAGCAACTTGACCCCGAAATAGGGCGTGAACACCACGGCAACCAGCCACGAAGCGATCAGGGCGATACCGACGATCCAGAACATGTTGCTGGTGTATTCGCCCGCCGTGGATCGGGCAAAGCCATTGGGCATGAAGCCTACAGCGGTGACCAGGGTGCCGGACAACATTGGAGCCGCCGTGTGGCTCCAGGCATACGCGGAAGCCTGGACGCGGCTGAAGCCTTCCTCCATCTTCACCACCATCATCTCGATGGCGATGATGGCGTCGTCCACCAGCAATCCCAGGGCGAGAATCAGGGAGCCCAGGGTGATGCGGTCAAAGTTCTTGCCTGTTGCGGCCATGACGACGAAGACCATCGCCAGGGTCAACGGCACGGCGACAGCCACCACGATACCCACGCGCCATCCCATGCTGATGAAACTCACCAGCATGACCACCAGCAGCGCGACGAAGAACTTGATCATGAACTCGTCGACCGAGGCGCTGATATTGACGGCCTGATCCGTAACCTTGGTGAGACTCATACCCAGCGGCAGCTCGCCGTTGATGGCGCTCACCTCGTCGTTCAGGGCCTTTCCGAGGTCGAGGCCATTCCAGCCCTCGCGCATGACGATGCCTAGGAGCAATGCCGGCTCGCCGCCATTGCGAATCAGGAAAGTCGCCGGGTCTTCGTAGCCGCGCCTGACGGTGGCGACATCCGACAACTTCAGCGTGCGCCCTTGCGCAATCACCGGTGTGTCGCGAATTTTCTGCAACTCATCGAAGGCGCCATCCAGTCGCAGGAAGACTTGCGGGCCCCTGGTTTCGACTGAGCCTGCTGGCGTCAGGGCATTCTGGCCATTGAGTGCGGCGAACACTTCCTGTGGACCTATCCCCAGGGTTGCCAAGCGTTCATGGGATAGCTCGACAAAAATGCGCTCGGCTTGCTCGCCGATAATGTTGACCTTCTTCACACCGGGCACATGCAACAAGCGCTGGCGCAGCGACTCAGCGTCACGCACGAGCAGACGCTGGGGCTCGCCTTTAGCCTTGAGCGCAAACAGGGCAAAGGTGACGTCCGAGTACTCGTCGTTGACCAGCGGGCCAATGACGCCTTCAGGCAGGGTCTTCGCCTCATCGTTGATTTTCTTGCGGGCCTGGTAGAACTCCTCGGGCACCTCCGACGGCGGGGTGCTGTCGAGCAGGGACAGGGTGGTGAACGCCAGCCCTGGCCTCGTATAGGTCTCGCTGCGGTCGTACCAGCGCAGCTCCTGCAAGCGCTTCTCGATCTTCTCTGCGACCTGGTCATGCATCTCCTGGGCGGTCGCACCGGGCCAGGCCGTCACAATGGTCATCACCTTGACCGTGAACGCCGGATCCTCCGCCCGTCCCAGCTTGAAGAATGCGACAAGGCCCGCCAGAGAGATGAGGCAAACCATGAACAGGGTGATGGAGCGCTCGCGTACCGCAAGTGCTGACAGGTTGAAGCGGCCTCCAGTCATCGCGAGACTCCCTCGACCGCAGCAACCTCGGCCTGACCCTCCACCCGCACTTGCTGCCCTTCGCGCAGCAAGTGCGCGCCAAGCGCAACGATCCGGTCGTCCTGCTTGAGCGCGCCGCTGATACGTGCATGCTCATCATCGAGGCTCAGCACCGTAACCGGCCGCCAGGACACTCTTGCCGGACTGCCTTGAATGACCCACACGCCTGGGCCTTTGCCTTCGTCGCACAGCGCGCCAATCGGAATCTGCAGATCATTCCGCGCCTGCTCCTGCACTGTCCCCGCCGCAATTTGAACCGTGATGGTGGTGCCCAACGGTGCTTGGGCAAGTTCGCCATCGAGCACATACCGCGCTTCGAAGGTACGGGTCAGCCGATCGGCGACATCCGAGAGCTGGCGGAGGCTGGTCACGACACTGACGTTGTCCTTGCCGAACAGCGTGGCACGGGCGGAGGAGCCAACCGCCGGACGCAACGTCTCCGGCAACTGCACAACGGCTTCGCGCGGCCCCGCATGCGCCAGCCTGACAACGGGCTGCCCGGCACTGACCACTTGGCCAGGCTCTACCAGCGTCTCCATGACGATGCCATCGGCATCCGCCAACAGGTCGGCGTACCCGGTCGCATTGGCGGCGACCTCGGCTTGAGCCTCGGCCGCGCTAAGTTGTGCTCGCGCGGTGTCCGCTGCGGCTTTGTATTGAGCATAGGCAGATGCCGATACCGCGCCGGTTCCGCGCAGCGTTCGGTAGCGGGCCTCATCTTCACTGGCCTGTTTCGCTCGCGCCCGGGTTGCGGCGACGGCTTCGCGCTGCGCACGCGCGGCGAGGTTCAGATCGACAGGATCAAGGCGAAGAAGAACTTGCCCCCGCTTGACCGACTGACCAGTGTCGACGAGCCGCTCCAGGACCTTGCCCGATACACGGAAGCCCAGGTCGCTCTGGACGCGTGCGGCAACAGTGCCGGTGAACGACCTCGGCGCGGGTGCTGCCGACTGGGGTACGACAACCCGCACCAGTGGCGCGTCCGTGCGCGGATCGGTCGGCGCTTTTTCGCCGCAGGCGACCAGCGCGATCGGCATCACACCGATGAGAGTGGACAGAAGGAGGCTGCGCCGGCGCATGAGGAACCCATCGCAAGGAAGTAGGGAGCCCCAGCTTGAATCTAGTGACCAATTTAGTCAATGGTCACTATTGTTATGGCGACAGACTTCGCAGTACCAGGCTGGACAAAAGAAGGGGAGCCTCCTCGGTGGCATCGAGGCTGTATTGCAGAAGTAGCGGGTTGAAATACGGGCGCATGACCAGGAGGACCGCCTTGGTGGCTTCATCGAGCGGGGTCTTTCGCTCGAAGTCGCCGCTCTGCCTACCTTGCTGCAGGATGTCCTGGATGATCTCCTGAATGAGATTTTCATACGCAATAGTCACCTGCCAGCGTTCAGAGGCTGCGGACACGACAATTTCGTAGAGCTTACGATCTTGAAACAACAGGCGCAGGCATGCCTCCACAAGCGCCTTAAACATGCGGCGCAGCTTCTCTGGCGGACGATCAGCCTCGCTGACGGCGGCACGGACCTCGGCCTCTATTTGGCTGATGCAGTTCGAGCAGATCATTTCGCCAATGGCCTGCTTGGACTCGAAGAATTTGTAGATGTAGGCCTTGGAAAATCCGATCGACTTGGCGAGATCGGACACCGTGGTCTTCTCGTAGCCGTACAGGCTGAAGTGCTCGGTGGCTGCGGCCACGATCTGATCGCGCACCTCATGATCTGCAGGGCCGCGGGTGGTTGTTTTTGCTGTGCGTGTCTTGTTCATGCGGCATAGCCTACATAGCCGTCAGGGGATGGACAACGTGTGACCAAAATGTATTATGGTCACGCGCACCCGGATTTCCCCCCGTGAGGAGGAAGGCCATACCTGCCAGGCATATCTATCGCGATGGTCAGCCGGCAATTCGTGTAGTTGGCAGTAGCTAAGTGAAGTGGGACGCAAATTCCGGCCCCCCTCCATACACAACGCGGAGCCCATCACCATGAATGACGTCATCATCATCGGCGGCAGCTTTGCCGGCCTTGCAGCCGCCCTGCAGCTCGGCCGGGCCCGTCGCAAGGTCACCCTTCTGGATACCGGCCTGCCGCGCAACCGCTTCGCCGGCCATTCGCATGGAATGCTCGGCCACGATCACAAGCCACCGCAGGACATCCTGGCCGAGGCGCGCAAGCAACTCGCGCGCTACCCTACCATCAGTTTCGTCAAAGCCCGGGCCGACAGCATCTCCGGCGCGATCGACGATTTTTCCGTCCTCGTCGACAGCGGCGAGAGCTTTGCGGCGCGACGCGTGATCCTTAGCTATGGCGTCGTTGACCAAATGCCGAACATCCCAGGCTTTGCCGAAAGTTGGGGTAAGTCCATTGTGCCTTGCCCCTATTGCGATGGCTTCGAAGTCGCCGGCCAGCATTGGGGCCTCGTCTGGTCCGGCCCGCAGTCGCACCAATCTGCCAGGCTGTTCGGCGATTGGACTGACAAATTGACTCTCTTTGCCGATGGTCATGACATTGCGCCCGATATCCAGGCCGACCTGGAACGCCGCAACATACCTGTCGTCGATGGCCGGATCGTCGAGATCGCTCACCAAGAGGGCCATATCGCCACAGTCAATCTCGATACCCGCCGCAATGTCGCGGTCGACATCCTGTTCGCCCATCCGCGCAACAGGCCGTCCGCAGGTCTGCATGAATCGCTTTGCCTTGCCACGGTCGAGACTCCCACCGGCATCGTCCTCAACGTCGACGAACGCCGCCAAACCAGCACGCCCGGTATATATGCCGCCGGCGACCTCACGACACCCTTCTTGCCATCGGTCACCCAGGCATCATCGCAGGGCGCGATGGCGGGAATCTTTGCCCAGCAGTCGATGTTGGATTGAGAGAACAGATTTTCTTATCCAATTGAGTCATTGCTTTCGAGGAAGCCCGTCTATAAGCCCTGACAAGGGTGGAATGTACGAAATCTTGCTCTTTCTCAACGGCTGCTATCTCATCGTTCGCTTTTGGCCAATTGTTGCTGTGTGAGGGAGGCAGCTACCGACCCATTGCTGCCGCTCAGCGGGTGATTTCCGGGTATCGACAGGGATCGCTGGGCGAGTTGCTCGGCGTACCGAGTTCCAGTCGCCAATAGCCCACGTCGTGCCACTGGCCCAGCTTGAAACCGACCTGCGGGAGGGTGCCGATGTGCCGGAATCCCAGCCATTCATGCCGGCCAACGCTTCCGGCGTTGGGCAGCGCGATGCCGGCATAGGCAGCGTTGAATCCCTGCTTGGCAAGAATGGGAAGCCGCGCTGCGTTGAGACTGCGACCCACTTCAGCACGACGCTGCTCACCCTCTGCTATGTAGACGGTCACATCTACTGTCCATCGGCATGCGGCGCGCGCCCTGTGCTGGCTGGCGTAGGCGTAGCCAACCAGGCGCCCAGCGCGCTCTGCAACAAGGTACGGGTAGTTCTGCAGCGTCGTGACGATGCGCTGCCGCATCTTCTCGATTGTCGGCGGTATCTCCTCGAAGGAGATTGCCGTATTCGCCACTATGGGGGAGTAGATGAGTTGGATTGCCGGCGCGTCTTCAGGGCGTACTTGTCTGATTTCGATGGGCATGGCGACCTCAGATCGAGCGCTGAGTCACGCGGGCGGAAAGCTGCTCGGCGCTCTCCTTGCGCTCCGAATAACGATCCACCAGGAAGTCCTGGCGATCGCGCAGCAGCAGGGTGAACTTCACCAGTTCCTCCATCAAGTCCACCACATCTGATTTGGCTGATCTACCCACGAGTTACTTGCTCCTTCACTTAGACATCTCAGGCGTCATCTTCTGAGCCCCTAGGCTCGGATGAGAGACCGCCATCTTAGATGGGCGTCAATCGCTCCAAGACGGTAAGCGGCTGATGGTGGAAACCCTAACTATTTCCACCACACGTCGGCAAAGTGACGAGTAACGCGGATAAGGTGAACGTACGCGAGACTGTGCCTTCTACCGCTGCACACAGAGGAGTTTAGGCATGGAAACGCTCAGAGGCCCGCTCACGAAAAACGTCACATACGTGCTCGTCCTCGATGATGATTCGACTCTGGCGAGAGTTCTGGGTCTAGCGATGGAAGACTATGGAATCCCCGCGATCGTTCTTGGAAATGCCGATGACGGGCTCGACTGGATCAATACTAATCCTGGCCAACTAGCCCTCTTGCTTACTGACATCTCAATGCCTGGAGAAATCGACGGCGTAGAACTCGCGCGTCAAATTGCAGAAAGATCCCCAGACATCCCGGCGGCTCTTGGAGCAGAGACTTCCCAACGCATAGATTTCTCGACAAGCCATTTGATTTCACGGCGCTCATGACCACTGTAGAAGAGGCTCTAGCGCCTCAACACTGAGCGAACAGCTCGCGTGCGCGTGACAACGCCGATGGATCTGCCGAGCAGTTATCGGCAGTCAGTGCGGTCAGTGAAGGGTAGGGAGATCAGTGTCTGTCGCGTTCTCGACCCTTGGTCGAATAACCGAACCATTGAGAGCTATTCAGCGGTATCAGGAGGATAGTGGGTTATCCCCTGAAATTGTGAGGCTCCCATGAACGAACGTGCATTCCCCGGTTACGACACGTGGAGCCTAGCCAAGATGAATGGCGACCACGCATTAGCCTTTATCGCAGTGCAGGACCAGTATGAGGGCTCGACGCCGAGTTTTCACTTGGTCTATGGGTTGTCCTGCTTTGGTGTGATGTCCCAAGCGTTTGCCGCAGCAGAAAAAGCTCTGGCAAAGATCACGCGCATCAATCGCCACGGCGAGCCGGTATTCAGCTCGCCAGATTGCTGACGCAACCTACCAATAGCTCCGCTTAGGGGCATACAGTCGCAAGCTGTCTTCCCTGCCCGCAGGTCCCCGCGGGCTTTTAGTTCCCGCCCTAAGAGAGCTTTCACTTAGGAGACCGGCATGACCGATACTACTGTCTCGGCGCTGCTTTATCGCCTCAATGAGAATATCAACGCCATGGGTGCAGCAGCAGAGGAGTTGGCAATCTGGATCGAGCAACGCGGTTCCACCGAAACAGCCTTGGCGGCTAAAAGCCATCTCGATGTGCTGGTTAGCAATGCTGACCTGATCGCGAATGGATTGGCGGAATTGATTGCGAGGGAGGCGAAGACCAAGAGCGATGTGCGGGCTTGGCGGTGCAGGTCGAGGACTTGCAAACCGGCTGGATCTGGTGATGCCGAATGGTTTGAGGAGTAGCGGTCACACGGTAAAAGCCGCATCTTCCGATGCGGTTTTTTTCAAAAACATCAGGCGGCTGAATTTTTCGCCTTGCCAATCGTCCACTCGCTCCGTTTGTATGGCTCCTTACGGCCATGCCTACCGGCGGGAATTTCTTGGATTTCTCCGCCTTTGGAAAGGAACGCTGCGATTTTCTTCTCCAGATCCGAACGCGCAGTTTCTAACATTGAATAAGACATCATGTCACCTCAGGCGATGAGCCACCAGGTTGGTGACTAGCATTCACTATACGCATATCTCGTGCTCATCCCCGACCGTCTGCCAGATATCTGCATATTTTTTAAATTGCCTATCTATTCCTTGCAGAACCTGTATGGTGAGTCTCCTGCCTGCTCGGTTTAGCGGCACCGATTGATGTTTTGTCTTCTGGATTCTCCATCTTTGCGGCCCCTCTTCACTTCGCATCCAGTCATGTCTCGCATATCGCATGGCATGATCATTATTTGGAGATTCATCATGACTACTCGTCAAACTGGTATCGTTAAATGGTTCAACGCTGAGAAAGGTTTCGGTTTCATAACACCCGAAAACGGCGCAGATGTTTTTGTTCACTTTCGCGCGATCGAAAGCAGCGGATACAAAACGCTTGATGACGGTCAGCAGGTCAGCTTTTACGTGACCAACGGGCCCAAAGGTCCTCAGGCTGATCAAGTGCAAGCAATGTAATCTGCGCAAATAAAAAGCCCCGCAAATGCGGGGTTTTTTTTCCAATGCCCCGTCCTGAATAAGGTTTACACCTTTCCCCTTATTGCAGCATTGACTCGCGGACTCTTATACGAAGGTTCGTCGCCGACATCAGTCGCACCGGCCTGGGTGGCCACGGCTGTGGCGACGGCAACGGTCGGATTCATGCTGTCGATCATGGCGCTGGGAATGAGGATGGTGGTTCCGCGCTCCTTGGTGGTCTCGTAGATGATGTTCATTGCGCGCAACTGCAAGGCAGTAGGCTGACCGGCATAGATAGTGGCCGCTTCCACGAAACGTCCGGCGATTTCCGCTTCTGCGGAGCCTAGGATGATTCGCGCCTGCTTCTCGCGTTCGGCCTGCGCCTGGCGTGACATGGCGTCCTGCAATGCTACCGGGATGGCCACGTCGCGGATCTCCACCGAGCCGACGGTGACACCCCATTCCTGAGTCTTTTCACCAATCTCGCGGCACAACTGCTGATCGGAGCTGCGTCGATCGGATAGCAGCGCGGCCAGCATCGACGAGCCGATCACTTCCCGCAGAGAGGTCTGTGCTACCCGGTCGATGGCCTGCCGGTAGTCGGTGATCGCCAGTGCCGCTTTGCGGGCGTCGTGCACGTGCCAGAAGATGATGGCGTCGACGTTCACCGGCACTGTATCGCGGGTCAGTGCCTGCTCGGCATTGAACGCCGTGGTCTGGATTCGCTCGTCGATCACAGCGACGACGCTGTCCAGGACCGGAATGATCATGAACAGTCCGGGCCCGCACACGCCTTGCAGGTTGCCTGCGCGCAACACGACGAATTTCTGCCAGGTATTGGCCATCTTGAGGGACAGCGAGACGACCAGTGCGCACACCAGCACAACGATGCCCACAACCGTGTGGCCAAAGTAGATGAGGACGGCCCCCATGGCTGTCAGAACCATGACAATGAAGAGGGTGATGGGGTTCATAGTGTCCTCCTGCATTCAAGTGCAACGCTCATTTGAAGATTGCGTCTTAGGCGTTCGTCTGTCTGTGCGCTAGACCACTGGAGCAATCCGCTGGGAAGGTCCCCGCGAGCACTGCCGGTCTTTGTGAGGGGCTAAGCGCGCTTGCGCACCGACGCCAGGAGTTGCGACCTGCCATGGTTGCATTCCGTCGACAGCGAGCTGGCCTGGTGTTTCGGTACGTCCTGGCGACCAGCAGTGATCGGCTCACCAGAGGTCGCCATGAAAAGACAACCGGGAACAGTTCCGGACAGCCCATCGCCAGCCGGTGGTGGTGTCAGGCCCACACTGCCGGGCGGTGAATATGGCTCTCCCGCCGAGCGATATTCATTTCGAGATCGCGACAAGAAACAGCCGACGCTGCCTCCATCGGTTAACCCGGCCGAAGCACCATCACAGGCTCCGCACCAGTCTCCGGTCGATCCCTCGGAGGAGTAGTCCCCACCGAACGTGCGATGGCGCACGGACGGCTATCCGGCCTGGCTGGCGAATCAGGTCATCGAGTGCCGCAAGCCGCAGTAGGAGAAATCATCATGCTGGAAACCGTTGTTGTTTGCTTGCTCATCCTCTGGGCGCTCGGGATGTTCACCGCCTACACCCTGGGCGGCTTCATTCATGTTCTGTTGATCGCGGCAGTAGCAATAGTGGTGATGCGTATGCTCCAGGGACGACGGCCATCCTGACGCTGTTGTCCGTCCGCTGCCCGGAGTCGGCCGCTGCGTCGTCATGTGCCAACTCAGACCAGGCTGATGTCCATGTGCGCACCGACTCCGGGTGCTCTTTCGATGATGTCGAAGGCGCGCAGGGTTTCGCGCGCCGAGCGGGTCTCGGCAAGCAGAACGACATTTCCTGGCAAGAGGGTGTACCCGAAGGGATGGTCGTCCTGGCTGACGTTCGCCGACGCGCCGATTGCCGCGCCCACCAGCCCTCCCACGACAGCACCCCAGCCCAGCAATTCGAATAGCGGCGAGCCGCCGAAGAGACCTGCTCCGGCGTTCGTCATGGCGAATGCGAACAGCGCACTGACCAGCAGGCCGAACAGCGTCCCGACGGCAACGCCCTTGATGACCTGCCTGAAGGGGCGCCGCTTCGCGCGCAGGCGCCCGGAGGGCACCAGTTCCTGGTTGTCGAATATGCGCACTCGGTCCAGACGAATGCCCAACCCCAACAGGTCCTGTTTTGCGCAATCGGCCTGTGATCGTCGGTTGAACACACCTGAGACCTGATGGCAGTAGCGGGTCATGGTTGCTCTCCTGGCATGCGACCTTTCGAACCAGTTTCCAGCATCCGCGAAGCCAAGGCGTCGGTCCGTCTGTTACCGCACGTACCGGTGCCCGTTATTGGATGACCAGCGCAAGTGGGCTACCGCACCGACAACCTGGTGAAAGGTTGTCATTGTCGCTCCCTCCACACTCTGCATGGTGCAGGAGTGGCAAGCGCGGCGAGGCGACCATGAACCAGACAGGCAAGCAAGGCCCCCATGGCGGGGCCGCTGATCCCAAGGGGAAGACTCATCCGCCCGGCAGGCGCAACGAAGCGCCGCGTCTGCCGGGCTCAGATAACGACGTCAATCCGAAGACCAGAGCGGAAGCGATACTCCAGCAATCGCTGGAGGTCGATTCTGCTGGAAAGCCCACCCATCGACCGGAGAAGGGCACGAAGCCCAGCCGCGCCGGAGCTGTTCATGAGCAGTGATGCGCCATCGATGGATGACTACAGAAAGCGCAGTGTGGCGGCGGGTCTACGGCGCCAATGGCGGCATGCGGTGATTCTCTGCAAGAGGGCATGGCGTCAGCTGTCCATGACGACACACTCCGTGCCGCAGGTCAATCGCCGGACCAGGGTGAATGAAACGCCGGTGGTTCGGCGCAAGCCGCGTCGTTGATCGTGCAACTGCCGGTTACGATGGAGGTCACCAGAGCCGAGCATCAAACGGCCCTTACCTTAAGTGCGCAACCGCACCGACGTCGTAGTCCTGGTCTGCGAAGGTTGCAGTCAGACATGCCTCACGGCTTGCGGTGATAAAGGCAGCCTCTTCAGGACTCGCCGGGTACCGACAGACGCGGCTTGCTCTGTACGTGCCACCCTGACGCTCGTGTCGGCCGGCCAGGTTTCCGCTGCACTTCCGGAGCAATGCCATGATGTCGCTCCATTTCCGGGCCTTGCGCCTCGACCGATCAAAGCCTCCCTGGGACAGTCTGGCACCGGTTCGAGAAGAACTCTTCGGCATCGAACGGCTCGAACAGCACGCGCAGAGCCTGGCCCTGGCACAACAAGTGACGGATACGCCAAAGCGTGTACTGCCGTTGCATGTGCGCCTGGATGACAACTCCCGTGTCCTGCTGGCTGCCTACCGGGCTAGCGCTGTCGAGTTGGAAAGGGGCAATGGTGTGGTACCGGCTGCCGAGTGGCTGCTGGACAATTACCACATTGTCGAAGAGCAAATCCGCGAGGTCCACGACGACCTGCCGCCTGGCTACTACCGGCAGTTGCCCAAGCTGGCCGATGGGCCGTTCGCCGGCTACCCGCGCGTCTTCGGGCTGGCCTGGGCCTTCGTGGCGCACACCGACAGCCACCTCGATGTTGAACTGCTGCAGCGCTACATCCATGCCTACCAGCGGGTCCAGCCGCTGACTATTGGCGAGCTGTGGGCGGTAGCGATTACCCTGCGCATCGTCCTGATCGAGAACCTGCGGCGCTTGGCCGAGCAGATCAGTGCCGGGCGCATAGCCCGTGCCGATGCCGATGCCCTGGCCGAGCGTCTGCTCTCGCCAGGGCACGCTCGTTCGGCACTGGAGGCGGATATCGCCGCGCGCTCGACCGGTCCGCTTTCCGAGGTGTTCTCGGCCCAACTGGCCAAACGCATGCGCGACCAGGACCCGCGCACGACACCGACACTGGGTTGGCTCGAAGACCGCCTGCACGAACAGGGTGTCAGCGTCGAGGCGGCGGTCCAGCATGCGCAGCAGCGCCTGGGCGCCTCCAATGTCACTGTGCGCAATGTGATCACTAGCATGTGCCTGATCTCCGATATCGACTGGGCACAGCTGTTCGAGAATGTCAGTCTGGTCGACGCGCGGCTGCGCGACGGCAGCAACTTCGCTGCCATGGACTTTCCCACTCGTAACCTCTATCGCAGCGCCATCGAACAGTTGGCGCGCGGCTCGTGTCTGGACGAGCTCCAGGTGGTCGATCACGCCCTGGAGGCTTGCCGTCAGGCCGTTGCCGAACATCCGGACGGCGAAGACTCCCGCCGTGAATTCGATCCCGGATTTCATCTGATTGCTGAAGGTCGCCCGACGCTGGAGCGCGCCATCTGCTTCAGCCCGACGCTGCACCTGCGCCTGAATCGCTTCAGCGTGCGCCTGGGCATGGGCGGCTACATCGGTGCCATCGGCCTGCTCAGCCTGGTGCTGCTGGGATTCGTATCGCATCTGCTGAATCAGCCTGCGTTCTCCTGGGGTTGGATGCTGGCCTTCCTGGCCTGCCTTTTCGTTCCGGTGACCGAAGTGGCCACGGCACTCATCAACCGCTTGGTGACCTGGAGCTTTGGCGCGATCACGCTGCCTGCGCTGGAACTCCTGGCCGGCGTGCCACGGGCGTTGCGCACCGTGGTGGCGGTGCCGACCTTGCTGACCACCGAGGCCGATCTGCTGGAGCAGATCGAGCGGCTGGAGGTCCACCATCTGGCGGGTATCGGCGGTGACCTGACTTTCGTGCTGATTCTCGATGGCGTCGACGCGCCACAGGAGGTCCTGCCCAGTGATGCACCGCTGCTCGATGCTGCGGCTGCGGCCATCGAACGCCTGAATCAGCATTACGGCCCAGGGCCCGGCGGCCAGCGCTTCTTCGTGCTGTTTCGCAGGCGCTGCTTCAACTCTGCCGAGGGCTGTTGGATGGGCTGGGAGCGCAAGCGCGGAAAATTGCATGAACTGAATCGGCTATTGCGCGGCGCCACCGATACCAGCTTCGTGGCGATTGCCGGAGAGCCGCCGCGAGTGCCGAGCGAGGTACGCTTGGTCATCACCCTCGACGCCGATACCCGCCTGCCCCGCGAGGCGGCTCTGCGCCTTATCGGCAAGATGGGCCACCCGCTTAACCAGCCGCGCTTCGATGCCTTGCAGCAGCGAGTGATCAACGGCCACGCGGTACTCCAGCCGCGGGTGACGCCATCGCTGCCGATGGGCGGGGAGGGGTCGTTGTACCAGCGCGTCTTTTCCGGCCCGGCAGGGATGGACCCCTACGCGGCGGCGGTGTCGGACGTTTATCAGGATCTGTTCGGCGAAGGCTCCTTCACCGGCAAGGGGATCTATGACGTCGATGCCTTCGAGCGCGCGATGGCCGGTCGGGTCGCGGACAATCGACTGCTCAGCCATGATCTGTTCGAAGGCATCTTCGCCCGCGCAGGGCTGGTGTCGGATGTCGAGGTCGTTGAAGAGTCGCCGTCGCGCTTCGATGTGGCGAGCAGGCGCATGCATCGCTGGACCCGCGGCGACTGGCAGCTATTGCCGTGGATGCTCGGCCACTGGCGCGGGCCGCAGGCGATGCCGTTGATCGGCCGCTGCAAGATGCTCGACAATCTGCGACGATCGCTGGTCGCGCCCTTCGCCCTGTCCGGCCTTCTGCTCTGCTGGTGGTTGCCATTGCCCCAGGCGCTGCTGGCCGCGATGTTGGTCATTCTGACCCAGGCGATCCCCCCGTTACTGCCGATCTACTGCGCATTGCTGCCAGCGCGCTCGGGTGTTCGAATACGCAGCCACTTCGCCATGCTCGGTGCCGACTTCCGTCGTGCGTTGCTGCAGATCCTGCTGTCGCTGGCCTTTCTGGCAAACGATGCCTGGAGCATGGTCGATGCCATCTTGCGCACGCTTTGGCGGATGTACGTCAGCCAGCGCAACCTGCTGCAGTGGACCACCGCCGCACAGTCCTCACGCAAGCCGCGCCCCGGCTGGCTCGGCAGCTATCGGCAGATGGCCGGCGGGACGGCCCTCGCCGCATCGGCCGGCATCACCGGGTTGGTATTGCATCCGGCGAACTGGTTGCTGATCCTGCCATTGACCCTGCTCTGGTTAGGCGCGCCTCTGCTCGCGTTCTACAGCAGCAGGCCCACGCAGCCGGCGCGCCGTTCAGGCCTGGAAGAGGATGACGCAACTGCACTGCGCCTGGGCGCACGGCGGACCTGGCGCTTCTTCGAGACCTTCGTCACACCGGCGGACAATCTGCTGCCGCCGGACAACTTCCAGGAGCAGCCCAGGCCTGTGCTGGCTCACCGCACTTCACCTACCAATATTGGCCTTTACCTGCTGTCCGCGGTGGCCGCCCGCGATTTCGGTTGGGCCGGCGGCCTGCAGACGCTGGAGCGCCTCGAAGGCACCCTGGCGGTGCTGGAGAAGCTGCCGCGCAGCCACGGCCATTTCTTCAACTGGTACGGAACCCACGACCTGCGTGCCCTCGAACCGAGGTACCTGTCCTCGGTGGACAGCGGCAACCTGGCTGGGCACCTGATCGTGCTGGCCAACGCGTGCGAGGAGTGGCGCGCCAGCCCGCTGGTGGTGGAAGCGCGCCAGGGCCTGCTCGACACCCTGCATCTGGCACGGCAAGCCGTCGCAAGGCTTCCGCTGGTAGAAGATGTCGCGTTGCTGCAGGTGAAGGAGGACGTGCGGGTGATTCACCGGGCCCTCACCGGCCCACAATCGCTCGACGCCTTGCTGCCCGCCCTCGGGCACCGCGCGGAAAAGGCCGTGCGTTGCGTCGCGGGCCTCGCGCGGGCTGGCGAGGAGGGCGACGACCTGTCGTTCTGGTTCGACGCACTGTGCAGGGCCTTTGCCGAGCACAGCCGAGACCGACGGCATGGCCATGAAAAGACAGTGGACCGTCGCCTTCAGGCCCTGGCCGATACCTCACGGCGGCTGGCACTGGAAATGGATTTCGGTTTCCTACTCAACCAGGAGCGCCAGCTGCTGTCCATCGGCTATTGCGTGGACAACAACCGCCTGGACCCGAGTTGCTACGACCTGCTGGCCTCCGAGGCACGCCTGGCCAGCCTGTTCGCCATCGCCAAGGGCGACCTGCCGACCCGCCACTGGTTCCGCCTGGGCCGCACGGCCACGCCGGTGCCCGGTGGCTCGGCGCTGATCTCCTGGTCCGGTTCGATGTTCGAGTACCTGATGCCCTCGTTGGTCATGCGGGCGCCGGCCGGCAGCCTGCTGGAACAGACCAACCGCCTTGTCGTGGCGCGGCAGCAGGCCTACGGCGCCGCGCTGGGAATCCCCTGGGGCATCTCCGAATCGGCCTACAACGCCCGCGATCTGGAATTCACCTACCAGTATTCGAACTTCGGCGTGCCGGGACTTGGTCTCAAGCGCGGGTTGACCGAAAACGTTGTCATAGCGCCCTATGCCACGGCGCTGGCGGCCATGGTCGATGCGCAAGGGGCGCTGCGCAATTTCGATCACTTGACGGCTGTCGGTGCGCTCGGCCGCTATGGCTTCTACGAGGCTCTGGACTTCACCCGCTCACGCCTGCAGGACGGGGAAAGCGTCGCCATCGTCCGCAGTTTCATGGCCCACCACCAGGGCATGAGCATCGTTGCCATCGCCAATACTCTGCTGCACGGGCGCATGCGCTGCCGCCTGCATCGCGAGCCGATGATCCAGGCCAGCGAACTGCTGTTGCAGGAGCGCGTCCCGCGCGACGTGGCGCTGGGGCATCCCCGCGCCGAGGAAGTTGCGGTAGCGCCCAGCGAAACCATTGACGATGCGTCCACGCTGCGCCGAGTCGATGCAGTGCTCGATGGGCCGCCGATCACTCATCTGCTGTCCAACGGCCGCTACGCATTGATGCTGACTGCCAGCGGTGGCGGCTACAGCCGCTGGGGAGATATCGCAGTGACGCGCTGGCGCGAGGATGCTACCTGCGACGACTGGGGCAGTTTCATCTTCCTGCGCGACCTGCAGAGCGGCGCACTGTGGTCGGCCACGGCGCAGCCTGGCGGACAACCGGTGGAGAATGGCGAGGTACTGTTCGACGAGGACCACGCCGAGTTCATCCAGCGCGACGCCGCGCTGCTGACCAGCCTGGAAGTACTGGTGTCCGGGGAGGACGATGGCGAGGTGCGGCGGGTGTCGCTGACCAATCATGGTCGCCGTGCACGTGAAATCGAACTGACTTCCTATGCCGAAGTGGTGCTGGCAATGCCGGCAGCCGATGGCGCGCATCCGGTGTTCTCGCGGATGTTCGTACAGACAGAATACCTTGCCGAGTTCGGCGCCCTGGTCGCCACCCGACGCCTGCGCTCGCCGGACGATCCGTCGATCTGGGCGGCCCATTTCGCAGTGGTCGAGGGCGAGGTGATCGGCGAGATGGAGTATGAGTCCGACCGCGCCCGCTTCCTCGGCCGTGGTCGAACCCTGCGGGAGGCGCAGGCAGTTCTGGGCCACCGTGCCCTGGGCAACTCCCAGGGCAGCGTGCTCGATCCGATCTTCTCCCTTCGCCAGCGCCTGCGGGTGGCGCCGGGCAAGGTTGCACGGGTCGCATTCTGGACACTGGTAGCCAGTACCCGGGACGCCTTGCTTGACCTGATCGACAAACACCATGAACGCAACGCCTTCGAACGCGCCAAGACCCTGGCCTGGACCCAGGCCCAGGTGGAGTTGCACGACCTGGGTATCGATGCCGAGGAGGCCGCCGATTTCCAGCGCCTGGCGGCGCCGATTCTCTATGCGGATTATCGCTGGCGGGCACCGCAGGAAGCCCTCCGGCGCGGGGCGGGGCGCCAGTCCGGGCTCTGGCCGCTGGCGATTTCCGGAGATTTGCCGATCGTCCTGTTGCGCATCGACGAAGTCGACGATCTGTCGCTGCTGCGGCAACTCCTGCGTGCCCGCGAGTACTGGCGGATGAAGGGCCTGGACGTCGACCTGGTGATCGTCAACGAACGAGCCTCGTCCTATGTCCAGGATCTGCAGACAGCTATCGAAACGGCCGTACGCAGCAGCCCCTCGCGTCAACGCAAGGAAGGCGAGGCCTTGCGGGGTGCCGTGTACACTTTGCGTGCCGACCTGATGACCGTGGAGGCAAGGGCACTGCTGAACGCCGTGGCGCGGGTCAACCTGCTGGCGCGCCGCGGCTCCATCGCTGCCCACCTGGAGCGCCTGCCGCCGGTCCAGCCGCGGCCGTCTGCCGC
>NZ_JBGLYK010000230.1:0-8448 GCF_047304025.1 Pseudomonas sp. Pseusp97
CCCCCCCCCCCCCCCCCCCCCCCCCCCCCCCCCCCCCCCCCCCCCCCCCCCCCCCCCCCCCCCCCCCCCCCCCCCCAAAAAAACCCCCCCCCCCCCCCCCCCGGGCCCCCCCCCGGGGTGGGGGGGGGCGCGGGCCCCCCCGCGCCGACAGTCCCGGCGCGGCAGGAAGCTGTGTAAAACTCAGCGGCCGTAGCGCTCGCGGCCCCAGGCGATGAAGGTTTCCAGCATCTTGCGGAGCACCTGGGCGGTGGGCGCGGCGAGGTCTTCGCGGTAGCCGAAGGGCGCCTGTTCATCCATGTAGTTGCACTGCGCGAGCTCCAGCTGCACCGCGTGCACGTTGTCCTGCGGCTGGCCGTACTGGCGGGTGATGTGCCCACCCTTGAAGCGGCCGTTGAGGATGTGCCGGTAGGCCGGGGCGTCGGCGCAGACGGCGACCAGTCGCTCGGCCAGCTCCGCATCGCAGCTTGCGCCGCTGTTGGTGCCGATGTTGAAGTCCGGTAGCTTGCCGTCGAACAGGTGCGGGATCACCGAGGCGATCGAATGGGCATCCCACAGCAGCGCGTAGCCGAACTCGGCCTTCAGGCGCGCCAGCTCGTCGGCGAGGGTGCGGTGGTAGGGCGTCCACACTTCGGCGAGATAACGCGCGCGCTCCTCGGCCGACGGCGCCTGGCCATCGTTGAACAGCGGGCGGCCGTCGAACAGGGTGTCCGGGTAGAGGCCGGTGGTGGCGGTGCTGTATAGCGGCTTGTCGTCGGCCGGGCGGTTCAGGTCGATGACGTAGCGGGAGTAGTTGGCGGCCAGGGTGCTGGCGCCCAGCTCCTCGGCGAAGGCGTAGAGCCGCGGGATGTGCCAGTCGGTGTCGGCCAGCTCGCGGGCCTCCTCCACCAGGCCGTTTTCCACGGCTGGGGTCAGGCGGGTGCCGGGGTGCGGCATGCTGATCAGCAGGGGCACGCGGCCGCGTTTGAAGGTCAGAACGTTATCCATGGGGTGCTATCTCCAGTACGGGCGAGATGTATTCGCTGTTCGTGCGAGCAACGTTTCCTTCTGAAAGCCCCCGCCCCCCCCCCCCCCCCCCCCCCCCCCCCCGTCGGGTGGGGGGGGGGGAGAGGGGGCTATCCGTGCCGGCTGAAGCTGAGGTTTCAACCTGCGCCGAACGGTCCCCTCTCCCGCTTGCGGGAGAGGGTTAGGGAGAGGGGCCTTTGCTCTTGGTTTCGCAGTGGGGCTGTTCGCGAGCAAGCTCGCTCCTACGAAGAGCAGGTTCACAGCTCTTCGCCGTGGCGAATCACGCGCTTGGGCAGGTCGCCGCCGAGCCAGTAGGCGAGTTCGGCGGGGCGCTGGATGTCCCAGGCGATGAAGTCGGCGACCTTGCCCGCTTCCAGGCTGCCGTGGCTGTCGGCCATGCCCAGGGCGCGCGCGGCGTTGAGCGTGACGCCGGCCAGCGCTTCTTCCGGAGTCAGGCGGAAGGCGGTGCAGGCCATGTTCAGCATCAGGCGCAGGGACAGCGCGGGCGAGGTGCCGGGGTTGAGGTCGCTGGCGATGGCGATGTTCACGCCGTGCTTGCGCAGGGCATCCATCGGCGGCAGCTGGGTTTCGCGCAGGACGAAGAAGGCGCCCGGCAGCAGCACGGCGACGGTGCCGGCCTCGGCCATGGCGATGGCGTCGCTCTCGTCCATGAATTCCAGGTGGTCGGCGGACAGCGCGCCATACCGCGCCGCAAGGCTGGAGCCATGCAGCGAGGACAGTTGCTCGGCATGCAGCTTCACCGGTAGGCCCAGGCGCTGGGCAGCCTGGAATACCCGCTCGACCTGCGCCGGCGAGAACGCCAGGTGCTCGCAGAAGGCGTCCACGGCATCGACCAACCCTTCCTCGGCCAGCGCCGGGAGGATGCGCGTACAGACCTGCTCGATGTACTCGTCAGCGCGGCCGGCGTATTCGGGCGGCAGGGCGTGGGCGGACAGGCAGGTGGTGCGCACCGTCACCGGCAGCTCCTGTTCCAGTCGGCGGGCCACCCGCAGCATGCGCCGTTCGCTGTCCAGATCCAGCCCGTAGCCGGATTTCACTTCAATCACGGTTACGCCATCGGCCAGCAGCGGCCGAGCACGCTTGATGGCGCTGGCCAGCAGTTCGTCCTCGCTGGCCTCGCGGGTGGCGCGCACGGTGCTGGCTATGCCGCCGCCAGCCGCGGCGATCTCGGCATAGCTGACGCCGTTCAGACGCTGCTCGAATTCGCCGCTGCGGTCACCGCCGAACACCAGGTGGGTATGGCAATCGATGAAACCGGGCGTGACCCAGGCGCCGCCCAGGTCGGTGCTCTGCACCGGACGCTCGGGCAGTTCGGCGCGCGGGCCGATCCAGCTGATGCGCTCGCCCTCGGTGATGATCGCGGCATCCTCGATGATCGAATAACGGCCGTCCTTCATGGTCGCCGCGTGGCAGTGCTGCCAGAGGTGTTTCATTGCAGTCTCCCGATGCTCGCGCCGACGCTGTGCAAGGCCGCCGGGTCGGCCAGCAACTCGGCGGTGCGGGCAATGTCCGGCGCCAGCCAGCGGTCGCTGTCATAGGCCGCCACCTGCTCGCGCAGCAGGCTCCAGGCGCAGTCGGTGCCGGCGCCAAAGCGCTGCGGCTTGAGGAATTCGAAGGCCTGGGCGGCCAGCAGGTATTCGATGGCGAGGATGCGCCGGCTGTTGTCCAGGGCACGGCCGAGCTTGAGTGCGGCGCTGGTGCCCAGGCTCAGGTGGTCTTCCTGCAGGCCGGAGGTGACGAAGTTGTCCAGCACGGCGGGTTGCGCCAGCTGGCGATTTTCGCCGGCCAGGGAGGCGGCAACGTACTGGGCGATCATCATTCCGGAGTTGACGCCCGGCTGGCTGACCAGGAACGCCGGCAGGCCGCTGACCAGCGGATTCACCAGGCGGTCCAGCCGACGCTCGGAAACCCCGCCCAGCTCAGCCACGGCGATCGCCAGCAGGTCGGCAGCCATGGCCACGGATTCGCCGTGGGGGTTGGCCTGGGACACTACGCGGTAGTCGTCCGGCGTGCCCAGCACCAGCGGGTTGTCGGTGGCGGAGTTGAGTTCGGTCTCGATCTGCTTCGCCGCGTGTTCCAGCTGGTCGCGGCAGGCACCGTGTATCTGTGGCATCGAACGGATGCTCAGGGCGTCCTGGGTACGGATGCCGCGGCTCGAGGCGATGACTTCGCTGCCTTCGAGCAACGCGCGCAGGTTGGCGCCGACCTTCTGCATGCCTGGGTGCGGCTTGAGCGCGATGATCTGCGCGTCGAACGCGTCGATCTGCCCGCGCAGGGCCTCGAAGCTCATGGCGCCGATCACGTCGGCCCACTGCGCGAGGCGGGTCGCCTCGTCGAGGGCGAGGCAGCTCAGGCCGGTCATGCACGGCGTGCCGTTGACCAGGCAGAGCCCGTCCTTGGCGCCCAGCAGCACGGGCTCCAGGCCTTCGGCGGCCAGGGCGCGGGCTGCGGGTACGACTTCGCCGCGGTAGCTCACCTCGCCGATGCCCAGCAGCGCCACGCCGACGTGGGCCATGTGGGTCAGGTAGCCCACCGAGCCCTGCGCCGGCACGCGCGGGGTGATGCCGTGGTTGAGCAGCGCCAGCAGCGCTTCCACCACGCGGCGGTGCAGGCCGGATTTGCCATGGCTGTAGTTGGCGATGGCGGCGGCGATGATCGCGCGGGTCTGTTCGTCCTTGAGCGGCTCGCCCACGCCGCAGGCATGGCTGAGCAGGGTGTTGCGCGACAACTGAGCCAGTTGCTCGCCCTGCAGCACCACGTTGCACAGCGCACCCAGGCCGGTGCTGATGCCATAGGCCCGCTCACCCCGGCTGACGATGCGCTCGACGATGCCGTGGGCGTTGTCGATGCGCGCCCAGGCGGCCGTCGACAGTTGCAGGCGTGCGCCCTGGCGCGCCACCGCGACCAGGTCCTGCCAGCGCAGCGGGCCGTTGCCGAAGGTGATGGTGGTAGAGGACGACATGCAAGACTCCTGTAGGCGGGGAAGCTCCTTCCCCGCCGGCGAATGGTGTTACAGCGCGGCGACGCGGCGCTGGACGAAGCGGTCGACGTACTCGTCGGCGGGCTTGTGCAGGATGTCGGCGGGCGCGCCCACCTGGATCAGCTGGCCGTCCTTGAGGATGGCGATGCGGTTGCCGATGCGCACGGCTTCATCGAGGTCGTGGGTGATGAAGACGATGGTCTTGTGCAGGGTCTTCTGCAGCTCCAGCAACTGGTCCTGCATGTCTGCGCGGATCAGCGGGTCGAGGGCGCTGAAGGCTTCGTCCATGAGGATGATGTCGGTGTCCGCGGCCAGTGCGCGGGCCAGGCCGACGCGCTGGCGCATGCCGCCGGACAGCTGGTGCGGGTAGGACTTCTCGTAGCCCTTCAGGCCCACGGTGGCGATCCAGTGCAGCGCGCGCTCCTGGCACAGCGCCTTGCTCTCGCCACGGATCTTCAGGCCGTAGGCAACGTTGTCGAGCACGCTCTTGTGCGGCAGCAGGCCGAAGCTCTGGAACACCATGCTGATCTTGCGCCGGCGGAAGTTCTCCAGTGCGGCCGAGTCATAGGCCAGCACGTCCTCGCCATCCACCAGGATCTGCCCGCTGGTGGGGTCGATCAGGCGGTTGAAGTGGCGCACCAGGGTCGACTTGCCGGACCCGGACAGGCCCATGATGACGAAGATTTCCCCGGCCTCGATGGACAGCGAGAGGTCGTTGACGCCGACCACGCAATCGGTGGCGGCGAGCACCTCGGCCTTGCTCTTGCCCTGGCGGATCATCGCCAGGGCGGTGTCGGCCTTGGCGCCGAAGATCTTGTAGACGCTCTTGACCTGGATCTTGCTCATTTGCTGGCCTCATGGTGGCGCGAGCGGCCGTAAGCCTGGGTGATGCGGTCGATGACCACGGCGAGGATGACGATGGCGAGACCCGCCTCCAGCCCCTTGCCGACGTTAAGCGTCTGGATGCCCACCAGCACGTCCTCGCCCAGGCCGCGGGCGCCGATCATCGAGGCGATGACCACCATCGACAGGGCCATCATGGTGGTCTGGTTGATGCCGGCCATGATGCTCGGCAGCGCCAGCGGCAGCTGCACGCCGAACAGTTGCTGGCGGCGGTTGGCGCCGAAGGCGGTGATGGCTTCCATCACCTCGCGGTCGACCTGGCGGATGCCCAGGTCAGTGAGGCGGATCAGCGGCGGCGCGGCGTAGATCACCGTGGCGAAGATCGCCGGCACCTTGCCCAGGCCGAACAGCATCAGCACCGGGATCAGGTACACGAAGCTGGGCATGGTCTGCATGATGTCGAGCATGGGCAGCAGCACGGCGCGGAAGCGGTCGCTGCGCGCGGCGACTATGCCCAGCGGGATGCCGATCAGCACCGAGATGATGGTGGCGACCATCATCAGCGCGAGGGTCTGCATCAGCTTGTCCCACAGGCCCACGGCGCCCACCAGGAACAGCAGCCCGACTATCACCACGGTCGGCAGGACGCGCCGGGTGGCGTGCCAGGCGATGCCGGCGACGATGGCCAGCATCAGCCACCAGGGAGTGGCCCGCAGCACGCTCTCCAGGTTGACGATGGCCCACAGCAGGGTGTCGGAGATGTGGCGGAACACGTCGCCGTAGTTGGTGACCAGGGCATCGACCCAACCGTTGACCCAGTCGGCGATGGAGAAAGTGAAGCGTTCGGGAAACATGGCACGTACTCGTCAGGAGTGGACATCACCGGAAGGAGCCGGGGCTCCTTCCGGGTTCGGCGGCGTCAGAGCGCGGCCTGGACCTTCTTCGCAGCGTCCTCGCTGACCCAGGTGGTCCACACCTCCGGGTGCTCCTTGAGGAAGGCCTTGGCCAGTTGCTCGGAGGTGAGCTTCTCCTTGGCCATCTTCGCCAGGTTCTGGTTCAGCAGGTCGATGGGCAGGTTGACCTTCTCCAGCACGGCCACCAGTTCCGGGGCCTGGTCGTGGAAGGCCTTGGACAGGCCGACCTGGATCTTCACGTCCTTGTTCACGCCCGGCTCCTCCAGCTTCACCAAGTCGGCCTGGCCCATCAGCGGCGTCGGCGACCAGTAATAGAAGAGGATAGGCTCCTTGCGCTTGTAGCTCGACAGTACGGCGGCATCCAGGGCCGGGCCCGTGCCGGGGCGGAAGTTGGTGTACTTGTCCTCGAGGCCGTACTTCTTCAGCATCTCGGAGTTTTCCAGCTCACAGGTCCAGCCGGCCGGGCAGTTGTAGAAGCGGCCCTTGCCCGGCTCTTCCGGATCGCGGAAGACCTCGGAGTACTGTGCAAGGTCGGTCACGGCCTTGAGCTTGGGCGCCTTGGCTTCGATGTTGCGCGCCTTGTCGCCCTCGATCACGAAGCGCGGCACGTACCAGCCTTCGGTGGCGCCGACGATGGGCGCGCCCACGCCGACCACCTTGTTCGCGGCGGCGGCCTTGTTCCAGGCGTCGCTGCGGCCGACCCACTCTTCGCTGAAGATCTGGATGTCGTTGTTCGCCAGCGCCTGCTCCATGGTGATGGAGTTGCCCGGCAGGCTGTCGGTGTCACAGCCGTAGCCGTTCTTCAGGATGATCTGCATGAGGTCGGTGAGCAGCATGCCGCTCTCCCAGTTCAGCCCGGCGAACTTCACCGGCTTGCCGCTCTCGCACCAGCCGGCGGCCTGGGCCGATGCCATGGTACCGCCCAGCAGACCGGCGGAAAGGAACAGGCCCAGCAGCGTCTTCTTGGTGTTGTTCATCTGATGCTCCTAAACGTGAATGAGGTTGGGCAGTGCAAGGGCCGCGCCTGCTTGTGGCCGCGCGGCCGGGCCGGGTCTGTTCAGGTGCGGGCCGGCAGGATCAGCCGGTCCGGTACTGCCCGCGTGACACGGCGGGCGACCAGGTAATAGAGAACGGCCGGAACCACGAGGCCGATGATCCAGGAGATATCCACGCCACCCAGGGCGTCCACCAGCGGGCCGGTGTAGAACTTGGTGGAGATGAACGGCAGCTGCACCAGCACGCCGACCACGTAGACGCTGATGCCAGGGATGTTCCAGCGGCCGTAGCGGCCATCGGGATCGGCCAGCGCCGGCACGTCGTAGTGCTCGCGGGTAATGCAGTAGTAGTCCACCAGGTTGACCGCGCTCCACGGGGTGAAGAAGGCCAGCAGGAAGAGGATGAAGGACTTGAACGCGCCGAGGAACGAATGCTGGCCGAGCAGCGCGATCAGGGTCGCGGCACCGACGATCAGCAGGACGAACACCAGGCGCTGCACGCGGCTCACTTCCAGGTGGCCGCGGAAGCCGCTGATCACCGTGGCGATGCACATGAAGCTGCCGTAGGAGTTCAGTGTCGAGATGGTGATCTTGCCGAAGGCGATGCTGAAGTACAGCAGCACAGCGACGGCGCCACTGCCGCTCAGGCCGACGATGTAGGCCACTTCATGGCCGGCGAACTGACCGTTGGCCCCGGCGGCGGCGAACACGCCAAAAATCATCGCCACCTGTGCGCCGATCACCGAACCTGCGCCCACGGCGAGGAAGGTCTTCACCGAGGAAGTGCTGCTCGGCAGGTAGCGCGAGTAGTCGGCGACGTAGGGCCCGAAGGCGATCTGCCAGGAGGCGGCCAGCGACACCGCGAGCAGGAAGCTGCTCCAGCTGAAGTGACGGATCTGCAGCAGCGCGCCGACATCGGTCTGGCTCATCAGGCGGCTGAACAGGTAGACGAAGGCGATCACCCCGATGACGCTGGCGATGCGGCCGATCACATGGATCACCCGGTAGCCGAGCACGGTCACCAGCACGATGACACTGGCGAACATCAGGATGCCGACGCTGTCGCTGACGCCGAACAGCTGGCCCAGCGCCTGGCCGGACAGCACTGTGCCGGTAGCGGTGAAGCCCAGGTACATCAGGCACACCAGCACGATCGGGATGGCCGCGCCATAGACACCGAACTGCACACGGCTGGAGATCATCTGCGGCAGGCCGAGCTTCGGCCCTTGCGCCGCGTGCAGGGCCATCACACCGCCGCCCAGCAGCTGGCCGATCAGCAGGCCGATCAGCGACCAGAACACATCGCCGCCCACCACCACGGCCAGGGCGCCGGTGACGATGGCGGTGATCTGCAGGTTGGCGCCCAGCCACAGGGTGAACTGGCTGTAGAGCTTGCCGTGGCGCTCGGCCTCGGGGATGTAGTTGATCGAACGTACCTCGATCAGGGGTTTGGAGCTATCACTGGCCTGGGACATCGTTATTGTTCTCCCGAAGGGATTTCTTGTCTGTCGATGTACTGCTTCTTTACGGACCGGGGGGGCCCCCCCCCCCCCGGGGGGGGGCGGGCGCCGGGGGGGGGGGTTTGGGGGGGTGGGGGGGGGGGGGGGTTTTTTTTGTTTTTATTACTCGCGGCCCGCCGGCTTCACCCCCCCCCCTTGTGGGGGCGGTGGCGCGTTTTTTAAAAACACCGAAC
>NZ_JBGLYK010000231.1:0-8447 GCF_047304025.1 Pseudomonas sp. Pseusp97
GGGCGCAGGCGCGGGAGCAGGCTGGGCGGCCGGTTTGGCAGCTGCGGCCGGCTCTTCCTTCGTGCCAGTGAACTGGCCCTTGCCGTGCAACTCGTCGAGCAGCTTCTCGAATTCGTCGTCGGTGATGTTGTCGTCGCCCGCGGCAGCCGGAGCTTCCTCGGCTTTTTTCGCGGCAACAGCCTCCACGGGAGCGGTAACTTCTTCCTTCGCGCCGGTGAACTGGCCCTTGCCGTGCAGTTGGTCGAGCAGAGCTTCGAATTCGTCGTCGCTGATCTCGTCGCCGCCGGCCGGCGTTTCCGCCGCGGGAGCCGGAGCCGGCTTGGCAGGCTCCTTGGCGCCGGCACTGAACTGGCCCTTGCCGTGCAGCTGGTCCAGCAGCGCTTCGAATTCATCGTCGGTGATGTCGTCGCCACCGCTGCCAACCGGCGCGGCAGGCGCTTCGGCTGCAGGCTCGAGGGCATCCATCAGCTGTTCGAATTCGGCATCGGTGATGTCGCCGTAAGCGCCAGCATCAGCCGCAGCCGGAGCCTCCACCGCCACGGGCTCGGCAACGGCCGCAGCGGGTGCTTCGGCGGGAGCGGCGTTGGGGTCGGCCAGGCGCGACAGTGCGGCCAGCAGCTCGGGAGTGGCCGGAGTCGGCTCCTGCGCGTCACGTACCTGCTGGAACATGACGTTGACGGTATCCAGCGCCTGCAGCATCACGTCCATCAACTCGGCATCCACGCGGCGTTCGCCCTTGCGCAGCATGTCGAAGACGTTTTCGGCGATGTGGCAGCACTCCACCAGCGCGTTCAGCTGGAGGAAGCCCGCCCCACCCTTGACGGTGTGGAACCCACGGAAGATGGCATTGAGCAGGTCCATGTCATCCGGACGGCTTTCCAGCTCGACCAGTTGCTCGGACAGTTGCTCGAGGATCTCGCCGGCCTCCACCAGGAAGTCCTGGAGGATCTCGTCATCGGCGTCGAAGCTCATTCGGGTGCTCCCTCTACAGCGTCAGCGGACGCTTAAAAACCAAGGCTGGACAACAGGTCGTCGACATCGTCCTGACCGGACACGACGTCCTTTCTTGTATCGGCAGCAATCTGCGGACCTTCACCCTTCGACGATCTTTCTTTTTCCACCGCGTCGCGCATGCTCTCGTGGTCATGCTCGATGCCGGCGTAGCGATCCACCTGACCCGCCATCCAGACCAGCTTCACCAGGTTCGACTCGACCTCGGTCACCAGCTTGGTGACGCGCTTGATCACCTGCCCGGTGAGGTCCTGGAAGTCCTGCGCCAGCAGGATGTCGTTGAGGTGCGCGGAGAGCTTGCGGCTGTCCTGGGCGCTGATATAGAGGAACTGCTCGACGCGCTTGGCCAGCTCGCGGAAGGCGTCCGGGCCCAGTTCGCGGCGCATGAAGCGCGACCAGTCTTCCTGCAGCTCCTTGGCCTGGGTCTCGATGTGCATGACCACCGGGGTGCACTCCTCCACCAGGTCCATGGTGCGATTGGCCGCTTTCTCGGTCATCGTCACCACGTAGGACAGGCGGTCGGTCGCGTCGGCGATCTGCGAGACTTCCTGGGCGCGCGGGGAACTGGGGTCGATCTGGAAGTTGACGATGGCGTTATGCAGCTCGCGGGTGAGCTTGCCCACTTCCTGGTAGAGACCGCGATCACGCGCCTGGTTGAGCTCGGAGATCAGTTGCACGGCGGTCTGTACGTCGCCCTGTTCGAGGCATTCGACCAATTCGCGCGCGTGTTTTTTCAGGGTCGACTCGAAGTCACCCGCGGATTCGTTGAAATCCATGACGCCCTCTATGCCGGCCTTAGCTGCCGACCCGCTCGAAAATCTTCTCGATCTTTTCTTTCAGCACCTGAGCGGTGAAAGGCTTGACCACATAGCCGTTGACCCCGGCCTGGGCCGCTTCGATGATCTGGTCGCGCTTGGCTTCGGCGGTGACCATCAGCACGGGAAGGTGCTTGAGGCGCTCGTCGGCGCGGACCGCACGGAGCAGGTCGATGCCGGTCATGCCGGGCATGTTCCAGTCGGTAACGAGGAAGTCGAAGTTGCCGCTGTGCAGCATCGGCAGCGCAGTGGTGCCGTCGTCGGCTTCTGCGGTGTTGGTGAACCCCAGGTCTCGCAGGAGGTTCTTGATGATGCGCCTCATCGTGGAAAAATCGTCCACGATGAGAATTTTCATGTTCTTGTCCAAACCTGCCTCCATCGATACCAAACGCGCCCTGGCGGGCGTGCCGTCAATTCATTGAGCGTCGTGCGCTCTTCGCTGCGGGCGCGTCAAAGGAACGTCACCCAAAAATTCGTAAACCTTTAACTTGCCTAGGGAAAATCCCTTCAGCCTTTTCGCTAGGAACAAGCTGGCGCGAAACTACCCGATGCTCAGCGCGCGCGCCACTCCGCCAGACGCGAACGCAGGCGCGCGGCGCACTGGCTGTGCAACTGGCTGACCCGCGATTCGCTGACGCCGAGCACTTCGCCGATCTCCTTGAGGTTGAGTTCCTCGTCGTAGTACAGGGCCAGCACCAGCCGCTCGCGCTCGGGCAGCTTGGTGATGGCGTCGGCCAGCGCCGCCTGGAAGCGTTCGTCTTCCAGCCCGTGGGACGGCTCGTTGTCGTGGTGCGAAGCGTCTTCGGCAAAGCCACTGCCCTGGTCACCGTCCTGCAACATGTCGTCGAAGCTGTACAAACGGCTGCCCTGGGTGTCGCTGAGGATGCCGTAATAATCTTCGAGACTCATATTGAGTTCGGCAGCAACCTCCTGATCTTTAGCGTCGCGTCCGGTTCTCGCCTCCACGGCGCGGATGGCATCGCTGACCATGCGGGTGTTGCGGTGCACCGAACGCGGTGCCCAGTCGCCCTTGCGCACCTCGTCGAGCATGGCGCCGCGGATGCGGATGCCGGCGTAGGTCTCGAAGCTGGCGCCCTTGCCTGAATCGTATTTCTTCGCGGCCTCCAGCAGGCCGATCATGCCGGCCTGCATCAGGTCCTCCACCTGCACGCTGGCCGGCAGACGGCCGAGCAGGTGGTAGGCGATGCGCTTGACCAGAGGCGCGTGCTTCTGGATCAGCAGTTCCTGGGAGTTGTGCGCCTGTGCCTTGCTGTACATACGCGCTCCGGAGGCCGCGGTCATACGGCCGAACCCGTGGGATGTTGCACCAGACGCTCGACGAAGAACTCCAGGTGCCCTCGTGGGTTGGCCGGCAGCGGCCAGCTGTCGACCTTCTGCGCTACCGCACGGAAGGCCAGCGAAGCCTTGCTGCGCGGGAACGCCTCATACACCGAACGCTGCTTCTGTACCGCCTTGCGCACCGACTCGTCGTAGGGGATGGCGCCGACATACTGCAGCGCCACGTCCAGGAACCGGTCGGTCACCTTGGTCAGCTTGGCGAACAGGTTGCGGCCTTCCTGGGGGCTGTGGGCCATGTTCGCCAGCACGCGGAAACGGGTCATGCCGTAGTCGCGGTTGAGCAGCTTGATCAATGCGTAGGCATCGGTAATCGACGTGGGTTCATCGCAAACGACCAGCAGCACTTCCTGCGCGGCGCGGACGAAGCTCACCACCGAGTCGCCGATGCCGGCCGCGGTGTCCACCACCAGCACGTCGATGTTGTCGCTGATGTCGCTGAAGGCCTGGATCAGGCCGGCGTGCTGCATCGGCGTGAGGTGCACCATGCTCTGGGTGCCCGAGGCCGCCGGGACGATGCGGATGCCGCCGGGCCCCTGGAGGATCACGTCGCGCAGGTCGCACTCGCCTTCGATGACGTCGGCCAGCGTGCGCTTGGGCGACAGGCCCAGCAGCACGTCGACGTTGGCCAGGCCCAGGTCGGCGTCCAGCAGCATGACGCGGCGGCCGAGATCGGCCAGCGCCAGCGACAGGTTCACCGACACGTTGGTCTTGCCCACGCCACCCTTGCCGCCGGTGACCGCGATTACCTGAACGGGATGCATACCCATATCAATACCTTGTCTCGTCGTTCGACCGTCACGCCTCGGCGCTTCGGCTAATCCGGCTGCGGTGCTCCCCTGCTGCCGGTGCTCGCGGATCGTCTTGCAGAGCATCCGCATCGCTTGGGCGGCTCAACCGGCCGCCCCACGCCCCACCCGGGGCTCACAATCTTCAGCTGGCGCGACGCACCGGCTGCTGGTAAAGGCCGGCGAACATGTCGGCCATGGCGTCTTCGCTGGGCTCATCCGGCGACTGCAGGCTCACCGCGCGGCTGACCAGCTGGTGTGCGCGCGCTACGTGCAGGTCATCGGGAATCTTCGGCCCGTCAGCCAGATAGGCTACCGGTAGATGCTGGCTGATAGCCAGAGCCAGAGCTTCGCCGAGGCTTCCCGCTTCGTCCAGCTTGGTCAGGATGCACCCGGCCAGTCCACAGGAACGATAGTTCTGCCAGGCGGACTTGAGCACCTGGGCCTGGCTGGTGGCGGCCAGCACCAGGTAGTTCTTCACGTTCAGGCTCAGCGACGACAGCGCTTCGAGCTGCATGCGCAGCGCCGGATCGTTGGCGGGCAGGCCCGCGGTGTCGATCAGCACCAGGCGCTTGCGCGCCAGCGGGGCCATGGCCTGGATCAGCGACTGCCCCGGATCGACCAGGGTCACCGGCACGTTGAGGATGCGGCCCAGCGTCTTGATCTGCTCCTGGGCGCCGATGCGGAAGCTGTCCATGGACACCAGGGCGATGCTCTGCGCGCCGTACTTCAATACATAGCGCGCAGCCAGCTTGGCCAGGGTAGTGGTCTTGCCCATGCCGGCCGGGCCGACCAGGGCAATCACCCCGCCCTGCTCCAGCAGGTCGATTTCCGGGGTATTGATCGAGCGTGCCAGGTGCGCCAGCAGCATGCGCCAGGCCTGTTTCGGATCGGCGATGGAAGCCACGCGCTCCAGCAGGCTGCGCGACAGGTCGGCCGGCAGGCCCATGCGCTGCAGGCGGCGCCACAGGTTGGCCTGTTTCGGACGCTGGTTCTGCAGCTGGTTCCAGGCGATGGAGCCCAGCTGGACTTCGATCAGCTCGCGCAGGCCGTTGAGCTCGAAGCGCATGGCTTCCAGCGCCTGCTGGCCGACAGCAGCGGCTGTCGGCGCAACCGGAGCGGCCATGGCTTCGGCCAGGGTCTCGGCGGCGCTGCGGCGCGGCTTTTCGGTGCCGTACATTTGACGGTCCTTGCGCATGCCATCGCCGGCACGGACCGGCGCCGACAGATCGGCCCTGGCCTGGGCGATCTTCGCCTGGGTCTTGCGCAGCTCGGCCTCCAGCGCCGGGTTCGGCTTGCTGGCCGCCACCGGGGCCTGGTAATCCAACGCCGCGGTCAGCTCCACGCCGCCAGCGACACGGCGGTTGCCGATGATCGAGGCGTCCGGGCCCAGCTCGTCACGGACCAGTTTCATGGCCTGACGCATATCGGCGGCGAAGAAGCGTTTTACCTGCATGGCCTTGGACCTCAATCAGTTCTGCCCAACAGTGGCGACAATCGTGACTTGTTTGTTGTCAGGGATTTCCTGGTAGGCCAGTACGTGCATGGTGGGGACCGCCATCCGCGCGAACCGGGACATCATCGCGCGGACCGGACCTGCCACCAGCAGGATCGCCGGCTTGCCAAGCATCTCCTGGCGCTGCGCCGCTTCAACCATCGAGCGCTGCAGCTTCTCGGCCATTCCGGGCTCCAGCAACATGCCGTCTTCGGAGCCCTGTCCGGCCTTCTGAAGACTATTGAGCAATATCTGTTCCAACCTGGGTTCCAGAGTGATCACAGGCAGCTCCGGCTCTAGTCCCACAATGGTTTGCACGATTGCGCGGGACAGCGCGACGCGAACCGCCGCCACCATCGCGGCGGGATCTTGACTCTTCACCGCCACGTTGGCGATGGCCTCGGCAATGGTACGGATGTCGCGCACCGGCACCTGCTCCTGCAGCAGCGCCTGCAGCACCTTGAGCAGCGTCGACAGGGAAATCATCCCCGGCACCAGCTCTTCGGCGAGCTTGGGCGAGGTCTTGGCCAGCAGCTGCATCAGTTGCTGGACTTCTTCGTGGCCCAGCAGCTCGTGGGCATGCTTGTGCAGCACCTGGTTCAGGTGGGTGGCGACCACGGTGCTGGCGTCGACCACGGTGTAGCCCAGGGACTGCGCCTGGTCGCGTTGCGACGCCTCGATCCACACGGCTTCCAGGCCGAAGGCCGGGTCCTTGCCGGCGATGCCGTTGAGGGTGCCGAACACCTGGCCGGGGTTGATCGCCAGGTCACGGTCCGGGTAGATCTCGGCTTCCGCCACGCTGACACCCATCAGCGTCAAACGGTAGGCGTTGGGCAGCAGGTCGAGGTTGTCACGGATGTGCACCGACGGCATCAGGAAGCCCAGGTCCTGGGACAGCTTCTTGCGCACGCCCTTGATCCGCGCCAGCAGTTGGCCGCCCTGGTTGCGATCCACCAGCGGAATCAGGCGGTAGCCTACTTCCAGGCCGACCATGTCCACCGGGGTCACGTCGTCCCAGCCCAGCTCCTTGGTCTGCTCGGCGCGCTGCGCGGGCAGCAGTTCCTGCTGGGTCTGGGCTTCCTGTTCGGCCTTCTGGCTGGCCAGGCGCTGGCGGTGCCAGATCAGGTACGCGCCCGCGGCAGCCAGGCCGCCGAGACCGATGAAGGACACGTGCGGCATGCCGGGGACCAGGCCCATGGCGATCAGGATCGCCGCGGAAATGGCCAGCGCCTTGGGCGAGGCGAACATCTGGCGGTTGACCTGCTGGCCCATGTCCTCGGCGCTGGAAACGCGGGTCACCATGATCGCGGCGGCGGTAGACAGCAGCAGCGAGGGCAGCTGCGCCACCAGGCCGTCACCGATGGTCAGCAGGGCGTAGACCTTGCCGGCGTCGCCGAAGCTCATCGAGTGCTGGATCATGCCGATGGCCACGCCACCGATGAGGTTGATGAAGAGGATCAGCAGGCCGGCGACGGCGTCACCACGGACGAACTTGCTGGCACCGTCCATGGAGCCGTAGAAGTCGGCTTCCTGGGCTACTTCGGCGCGGCGCTTCTTGGCCTCGCCCTGCTCGATCAGGCCGGCGTTGAGGTCGGCGTCGATCGCCATCTGCTTGCCGGGCATCGCATCGAGCGTGAAACGCGCGCTCACCTCGGAGATACGCCCGGCACCCTTGGTGACCACCACGAAGTTGATGATCATGAGGATCGCGAAGACCACGATACCGACGACGTAGTTGCCGCCGATCACCACCTCGCCGAAGGCCTGGATTACCTTGCCCGCCGCGGCGTGGCCATCATGGCCGTGCAGCAGCACGACGCGGGTGGACGCGACGTTCAGCGCCAGGCGCAGCAGGGTGGCAACCAGCAGGATGGTCGGGAACACGGCGAAATCCAGCGGACGCAGGGCATACACGCTGACCAGCAGCACGACGATGGACAGGGCGATGTTGAAGGTGAACAGCACATCCAGCAGGAACGGCGGGATGGGCAGGGTCATCATCGCCAGCATGGCGAGCAACAGCAGCGGCACGCCGAGGTTGCCCCGGCTGAGCCCTACCAGATTGCTGCGAACAGTGCCGATCAGTTGCGTACGATCCACCCGAATTTCCCCTGCGCGTTGGTGGCCAAGCCGGCCACCGGATCAAACTTTTGACGCCCAACCGGGCATCCGCACAGGGTTTTGCAGGAAGCGTTCCAACTTCTTCGAAGCCGACTCAGGAACTGTCTTTCACCAGTTTGAATGTGCCGTCCTTGAAGCTGCCGGCGACCGCGCAGGTGGACTGGTTCGCGTCGCTGCGCGCCTCGAAGCGGTAATGGCCGGACATCACGCCGTAGTCGGTGTCGTTCTCGCTGCGGACGATCTCCACGCGATCGATCACCAGCTCGCCCTGGCTGGCGCGCAGGGCGTCCTCGGGCACCTCCTGGAACAGCACGGCCGCGCCCTCCCCCGGCTTTGCCCGCCCCTCTCGTTGCGGGCCTATGGCGTAGCGCCCGGAGAGCTTCGAAGGATCCAGGCGCAGCTGGTCCGGCGCGGTGGTCAGGTGGAACTGCGCGGTGAGCGTCGCCGGGCGACCGCCCTCCCCCGGCACCGCCAGCGGCACGCCGACCACCAGCTGGTTATCGCCGTTGAGTTGGGCAACGTAGAGCGAGCCCCACCAGCGGTCCGTGACCTGGGCTTCGTGCTCGGCGCCGCAGACTTGCAGGCGGTATTGCGTCTGCGGCGCGTCGGGTGTGCAGGCGGCGCAAAGGCCGACACCCACCGCCAGAATCCTGAAGTATCCCGCTTCGCCCATCGTCCCTCTCCGGTCAGCGCCTCGAAGCTTCGACCGGCGATTTCCGCGCAAAGGTTCCCCTGTCTTTCGGCCGGTCACCAGCTCCCGGAAGCGCCGCCACCACCGCTGGAACCGCCGCCACCGGAGAACCCACCGCCCGAACTGCCGCCGGACGACCCGCTGGACGAACTGCCGCCGGAGCCCGAGCT
>NZ_JBGLYK010000232.1:0-8378 GCF_047304025.1 Pseudomonas sp. Pseusp97
CCCCCCCCACCCCACACCCCCGGCGGGGGGGTCACGCGGCCGCCGCCCGGCGCCCCCCCACGCGCCCCCCCCGGGGGTGGGGGCCCCCCCCCCCCGCTCCTACGAAGAGCAAAAGCGGTCAGGCGCGCTGGGCGACAGGCGTCCGCACCTTGGCCAGCAGGATCAGGGCGATTCCGCCCAGCACGGCCAGTGAAACCAGCGCCAGGCGCAGGCTGATCGATTCGCCGAGCAGAGCGGCGCCGGAAAGGGCTGCGAGTATTGGCACGCTCAACTGCACGGAAGCGCCCTGGATGGCCGATAGCCCTGGCAGCGCGCTGTACCAGATCGCATAGCCGACGCCCGAGGCCAACGCCCCGGACAGCACGGCATAAACGATTCCCATCGGGTCCACCCGCAGATCGGCATGGAAGAACGCCGCCAGCAGCGCGGCGAAGGCAATGGCGCGGATGAAGTTGCCAGTGCTGATCGCCAGCGGATCGCTGCCCTTGCGCCCCAGCAGCGAGTACAGGCCCCAGGCCACGCCCGACAGCAGCATCAGCAGTGCGCCCGCCAAAGGCGGGGCGCTGGCGCCTGGCAGCAGTTGGGCGAACAGCCCGCCCAGCGCCAGCAGGAAACCGACCAGCGCCTGCCCGCGCAGGCTTTCGCCGCGCAGCAGGCCGACCAGGATCATGCTCACCTGCACCGCGCCGAACAGCAGCAGCGCGCCGGTGCCGGCGTCCAGTTGCACGTAGGCGTAGGAGAAGGCCGCGGCGTAGACGAACAACGCCGCCGCAGCGCGCCAGTTGCCGCCCTCGCTGGCGGCGCGGCGGCGCAGGTTCAGCAGCAGGGCGAGCATCAGGCTGCCTGCGAAGAGGCGGATGCCGGTGAAGCTCACCGCATCGATGCTGGTGGCTTTCAGGGCGAGGCGGCAGAGGATGGAATTACCGGCGAAGGCGATCATCGCCAGGCCGGTCAGGCTCAGGGTGCGGGTGGAGGGCATCGAGGGTTTCCCGGTAGCGGTCTCGGCAGCACGGAGGGTCAGCGGCGCAGATAGGCCGTGAAGTCGATGTCTCCCGCGCAGAGGATGGCTTGCACACGGTTGTGTACCTTCAGCTTGCGCAGGATGGCGGAAACATGGGCCTTCACCGTGGTCTCGGCGATCTCCAGGTTGTAGGCGATCTGCTTGTTGGATTCGCCCTTGGTCATCCGCTCCAACACCAGCAGTTGCTTGCGGGTCAGCGCCTGCAGCAGTTCCGGCGGGATGCTGTGGTCGTCCTGGCCGCTGCGGCGTGGCGAGGATTTCTGGGTGCGGATGATGTCCGACGGCAGGTAGACGTTGCCGTTGAGGATCTGCTCGATGGCCTCGGTCATCTGCACGCGCGGCGACGACTTGGTGATGAAGCCCACCGCGCCGTAGGTGATGGCCTGCAACACGACCTGCTTGTCCTGCTCGGCGGAGACGATTACCACCGGGATGGTCGGCGCCTCGTTGCGCAGGCTCATCAGGCCGTTGAGGCCATGCATGCCGGGCATGTTCAGGTCGAGCAGGATGAGGTCGAGGTCGTCGTGTTCCTGGGTCAGGCCCAGGGCGCTGTCGAGGTCGGCGGTCTCCATTACTTCGCTGCCGGGGAAGCCGTCGGCGATGACGTTGTGGATGGCCTCGCGGAACAGCGGGTGATCGTCGGCGATCAGGATCTTGTACATGGCCTACACCTCGTTGTTGTCGTTATGGGTGGCGAGCGGCTTGCGGTCGCAGGCTACTTCAGCGGTTGCGGTCGTGCATCCTGCAGGGGCAGTCCTGCCTGTTCCCAGGCGTCGACACCGTCACGGTACCAGTAGAGGCTGGCATAGCCCAGCGCATGCGCGCGGCGGATGGCGTTCCAGCTCATCCAGCAGTCGGAGCGGCAGTAGAACACCAGTGGGCGCTTGGCATCACCTTCGGTGAGACGGGCGAGGTTCTGTTTCAGATAGGCCTCCCACTGCGGCTCCAGGGCTCCGGTGCCGACGTTGGGAAGCCACAGGCTGCCGGGCAGGTTGCGGTGCTTTTCGTCTTCGACGAACTGACCGTTGAGGTAGGTGCGACGGTAGACGTCCACCAGCAGGGTCTGCGGCTCGCGCTGGAGCAGCGCCTGCAGGGCAGGGGTATCGAGGGTAACGGCGTGGTCGACGGAAGGTGGTGTCGGGCTGCGGTACTGGGCCTGGCGGTAGCCGTCGGCGGAGAACAGCGGCGCGTCCTCGGCCAGGGCCGGAGGAAGCGCGAGGGGCAGGCTGAGCAGGCAGGCGGCCAGGCAGCCGGGCACAACGAAAGCAAGGCGAGGCATGGCTGTATCTCTTGTGGTTCTTCTTGTAGTGGCTATTAGATGCCGGCTGTGCGGCTTTGGAAATTCGACGTCCGGAGGGGCGAACCGGTACCAAAGTAGTAGGTGTCACCCCTTGCGCAGGGCGGCGTGCTGCGGGTTGAAGGTCAGCACGGCAAGACCGGCGAAGGACAGCGTCAGCCCCAGGCAGACGCTTGCCGACAGCAGGTTGAAGCGCTCGTAGAGGGCGAAGCGCACCAGCTCCACGGCGTGGCTGAACGGGTTCAGCGCGCACAGCCAGTACAGCCACTGGCTGGCTTCGCGCATCTTCCACAGCGGGTAAAGCGCGGAGGAGAGGAAGAACAGCGGGAAGATGACGAAATTCATCACTCCGGCGAAGTTCTCCAGCTGGCGGATGCCGTTGGACAGCAGCAGCCCCAGCGACCCCAGCAGCAGGGCCGCCAGCAGCAGGGCCGGCAGCGCGGCGACCAAGCCCACGGGCGGAGGCTGCACGCCATAAAGCCAGGCGATCAGCAGGAAGGCGTAGACCTGCAGCAGCGACACCAGCGCGGTGGCTAACAGCTTGCTGGCGAGCAGGAAGGCGCGCGGCAGCGGGCTGGTCAGCAGCACGCGCATGCTGCCCATCTCGCGGTCGTAGACCATCGACAGCGAGCCCTGCATGCCGTTGAACAGCAGGATCATGCAGCACAACCCCGGCACGATGTAGGTCTCGTAAGTGACGTAGGTGTCGTACGGCTCGATGATCGAGATGCCCAGCGCGGCGCGAAAGCCCGCGGCGAACACCAGCAACCAGAGTAGCGGCCGCACCAGGGCGCTGAGGAAGCGCGAGCGTTGCAGGACGAAGCGCAACCATTCGCGCACGACGATACCGCGCAGGCACTGCCAGTAGGCGGCGGGGCCGAAGCTGGGGTTCTCCACGGCACTCATGCGCAGGCCTCCAGGCGGGTCAGGCGGTCGAAGGTGCGCTCCAGGTTGCCGGCGTCCGGTGCGCAGATGTCCCGCGCTTCGCCTCGGGCGACCAGCCGGCCGCGATCGAGTACCAGCAGCGCATCTTCGCTACGCACCTCATCGAGCAGGTGCGTGGTCCAGAGCACCGCCAGGCCGTCCTCGCGGCACAGCCGGCGCACATGCTCGTTGAGCCCCTGGCGCGCAGCGGGGTCCAGTCCGACGCTGGCTTCGTCCAATAGCAGTAGTCGCGGGCGATGCAGCAGGGCGCGGGCGATCTCCACCCGGCGGCGATGCCCGCCATTGAGCGCGCGGACCTTGTCGCGGCGCCGCTCCTGCAATTGCTGGCGGGCCAGTTCGGTGTCGATCCGCTCGTTCGCCACACTACGCGGCAGGCCATGCAGGGCGGCGTGGTAGCGCAGGTTCTGTTCCACGCTCAGGTCCAGGTCCAGGGTGCTTTGCTGGAAAACCACGCCCAATTCCCGCAGGGCCAGTCGCGGCTGGCGGCGCAGGCTGCAGCCGAGCACCTCGATCTCGCCCTGCTGCAGGTCGTAGAGGCGGGTGAGCAGGGCGACCAGGGTGGACTTGCCGGCGCCGTTGGGGCCGAGCAGGGCGGTGAAGCGCCCGGCGGGCAGCTCGAATTCCAGGCCGTCCAACGCGCGCCGTGGGCCGTAGGCAAAGCTCAGGTCGCGAACAGTGAGCGCGTTCATGGCGTCACCACCACGCCCCACGGGTAGCGGCCGACCTTGATGGATTTGCTGACCTTGCGCGAGGCCACATCGATCACCGACACGTCGCCGCTGACGCCATTGGTGGCCAGCAGGGTCTTCTCGTCCGGGGTGAACGCCAGGTGCCAGACGCGGCGGCCGACCAGCAGATAATCGAGGACTTCGAAGGTCTTCGCATCCACCACCGCTACATGGTTGGCCGGGCCGAGTGCGACGAAGGCCAGCTTGCCGTCGCTGGTCAGCTGCACGCCCACCGGCTGCACCTTGTCCGGATGCACGCCCTGGATGGCGAAGCGCAGGGTCTTGAGGATCTTGCGGCTGGCGGTGTCGACCACGCTGACGGTGCCGCCGATCTCCGCGGAGACCCAGACCTGCGAGCCGTCGCGGGTGAACTCGGCGTGGCGCGGGCGCTGGTCCACCAGGGTGCTGTCCACCAGTTTCTGCGTCGATGTGTCGATCCAGTGCAGCATGTTGGTGGTTTCGCTGGTGTTCACCGCCCACTTGCCGTCCGGGCTCACCGCCATGCCTTCGGGCTCGACGCCGACGTCGATCTGCCCGAGTACCTGGGCGGTCTGGGTGTCGACCACCGTGACCAGCGCGTCGTCCTCGTTGGAGACATACAGCCAGCGGTCGTTGGGGTGCAGGGCGAACTGCTCGGGGTCGGCGCCCGAGGGCAGCTGCCTGATGATCTTGCGCGTGGCGAGGTCGAGCACTTGGACGGTGTCCGAATCGCTCGCGCAGATATAGAGCAGCTTGTTGTCGTGGGAGAGCGCCAGCCCCCGCGGGCGCTTGCCGGTGTCGATGGTGCCGGCGACGGTCATGCTGTCCAGATCGATGACGCTGAGGTTGTTGTCCTTCTCGTTGGAGACATAGGCGGTGGCGGCGAAGGCCGTGGGCGTAAGGGCGAGGGCGAGGCCCAGGCAGGGAAGGGCGAGCAGGCGGGGCATGGGTGGTTCCTCGGGTTCATTCTTGTTGTGGCGGGGCGTCGGCGAGGTGGCACTGACTTTCCGGTGCGTCGAGGCCGAGGCTGTCCAGCTCGCTGGCGGGGTGCAGGAAGCCTTCCTGCGGCGAAGTGCTGACCAGCGCGCGCGGTTGCACCAGCGGGATCGGCTGGCGCAGCTGGCCGTCCCAGGGGCGGAAACCGAGCTTGTAGCCCTTGAATCCGTCCAGCGGCAGGTCGGGGGAAAGCGACAGCCTGCGGATCGCCATCGGCCCGGCATCGCGCAGGCGCGTCACGGCGCTGGCTATGCTGCGCACGGCGATCCAGGCGGCGAAGTCGCGGTCGTTCATCCAGCGCCCGGCGTGCTCCTCGAAACGCTTCTGCAGTTGCGCGGCGCCGTAGGTTTCCACGGTCTTGTGCCAGCCGGTGGCGATCAGTCCCTGGGTGCCCGCGACCGGGCGCGGCAGCCAGGTGTTGTAGGGCACGTACTCGCCGAAGTCGCCATGCTCGTCGGCCACCAGTACGGCGTCGTAGTCCTCGCCAGACTGGGTGAACAGCGCCATGTCGGCCTGGGCGCTGCGGCGCTGGTCGTTGGCGAAGGTGAAGGGTTTCTCCTCGACTATCTTCGCCCCGAAGCGCTTGGCCGAGCGTTTCAGCGCGTTGGCATAAGCGGCGTCTTCCGGGCGCTGGCCGACGATCAGCAGCCAGCGCGTCCACTTGCGCAGCACCAGGAACTGGGTGAGGGCGTCGGTCAGCATCAGCCGGCTGGGCAGGGTGTGCAGCACGTTCACGGAGCACTGGCTGGCGCGCAGCTCGTCATCGGCGGCGCCGGCGTTGAACAGCAGGCTGTCCGGCAGCGCGGCGGCCACGGCGCGCAAGGTATCGGCCGGGGCATTGACCACGAACAGACGCAGGCCGGCGTCGTGCAGGCGCCGGGCTTCGGCCAGCAGCTTTTCAGGGCTGTCGGTGCTGGCGGCTTCCAGGCTGTAGCGGTGCTGGAGGAAGCGTCCGGTGCTGTTGCTGTCGCTGATTGCCAGCTCCGCGCCGCGCAGGCCTGCATCGGCGGGTTCCGGGATGACGTTGGACAGCAGTGGACCAGGGTCGGGCGTGTAGCCCAGATAGCCGATGCGGATGTCCAGCGCGGGGCCTTCGTTGGCGTGGGCGTCGAGGCTGAAGGCAGCGGCGCAGGCAACCGCGAGCAGATAAGCCATGCCGTGCAGGACGAGCTGGCGCATGGGGCGACTCCTTTTGCGGGTCGACAAGTTCTTGTGCGGCCAGCATAGGAAGCGCCCGAGGTGCGGCAAATATGCAGAAAGTACCGGTTGGGGCAGTACCAAGGTAGTAGGTCGCGCGCCGCGCCCGCGTCCTAGGATGGCGTTACAAGAACCAGAAGAGGAGCGTCGCCATGCGCATCGCCGTCACCCTCGTCCTGCCGATCCTGCTGATGCTCAGTCTGTTCGGCTTCGATTTCCTCTATACCCGCAATGGCTACCTGCCGGCGGCGGAACTGCGTGCGCCGGCCGCGCCAGTGGGCTGTTTCACTTCCTGCCGCGGCGCGCCCTAGCGTTGCAAGCCCATCTTTTCTGAAGCAGCGCCTCGACCTGCGCACAGGGTTTCGCTGCCCGGCAGACGCCCTGCCAGCGCGAGGGAGGCCTCTACCCTGGCCTTGTCCCCTGTCGAACCTGGCCGAGCGGTCAGCGCGGCGGCGCGCGGTCGCTGGAGGAAAAAGCGGCTGCTGAGATCGTTTCGGCATTGGGGTTATAGGAAAACGGTCGATGGGCAGCGTCAAGATATTGCTAGCGTTACAAATTGGAGCGCCAACCGTCTGTTTTTTAAAGTTTTTCAAAATAATGGCGCCAAGGAAGGGAGCATGCTCGAGGCAGCCACGAATCTTCGTCGCCTGCTGGTGGTCGATCCGTGCGACGACTGCCGCAGGCTTTTACCCGGACTACGAGCGGCAGGATGGGAGGTGGACAGTTGCGAGCTGGATAATGCCGGCAATCGCGGCTGCGACGTCGGCCTGCTGCGCCTTCAGCCCCGGCATCTCGAACGCCGGGAGTCGGTCAAGGAACTCATCAGCCGCAGCGGCACGGAGTGGATAGCCGTGCTCAGTCCCGACACCTTGCCACTCAATGAAGTAGGCGATTTCGTCAGCGAATGGTTCTTCGACTTCCATACCTTGCCCTTCGATGTGGCGCGGGTGCAGGTCACCCTCGGCCGCGCCTTCGGCATGGCGCGGCTGCGCGGACGCGGTAGCGTGCACAGCGATGAGCATGAACACGAATTGCTCGGCGAAAGCCGTGACGTTCGCGAGCTGCGCAAGCTGTTGGCAAAGTTCGCACCGACCGAGTCTCCCGTGCTGATCCGTGGCGAGAGCGGCACCGGCAAGGAACTGGTGGCGCGTACGCTGCACCGCCAGTCGCGACGGGCGATCCGGCCGTTCGTGGCGATCAACTGCGGAGCAATGCCCGAGGCGCTGATCCAGTCCGAGCTGTTCGGCCACGAGAAGGGCGCCTTCACCGGGGCGCACCAGCGCAAGATCGGCCGCTTCGAACAGGCCAACGGCGGCACGTTGTTCCTCGACGAGGTGGGCGACCTGCCGCTGGAGCTGCAGGCCAACCTGCTGCGCGTGTTGCAGGAGAAACAGATCGAGCGTGTCGGCGGCAGCCAGCCGATCGATGTCGATGTGCGGGTGCTGGCAGCGACCCATGTGGACCTGGAACAGGCGATCCGCGCCGGACAGTTCCGCGAGGACCTGTACTACCGGCTCAATGTCCTGCAGGTGTCGACTACGCCGCTGCGCGAGCGCAATGGCGACCTGGCACTGCTGGCCAATCACTTCGCCCACCTTTATAGCGTCGAGACCGGCCGCCGTCCGCGGCGTTTTTCGGACGATGCGCTGGCGGCGATGGCGGAACACAGCTGGCCGGGCAATGTGCGCGAACTGGCCAACCGGGTGCGTCGTGGCCTGGTGCTGGCCGAGGGGCGGCAGATCGAGGCGCGCGACCTGGGGCTGGAGCGGGAGAAGGGGCGCTCGACGAGCCTGCCGCTGGTGACCCTGGAGGAGTACAAGCTTGGCGCCGAGCGCCAGGCCATGTGCGATGCGCTGGCCCGGCACGGCGACAACCTCAGCGTGGCGGCGCGGATGCTGGGCATCTCGCGGCCGACTTTCTATCGCTTGTTGCACAAGCATCAGTTGCGCTAGGGCGCGGTGGCCGGCACGGGGCGGACGGGGTTCGCTCCGCCGGGCGGCCACATTCCCCGCATGCCGCCAATCCCCGATGGGTAACCTGGCCTGTAGGAGCGAGCTTGCTCGCGAACACGCAAGGCACGGTTCTGGGCTGCTTGGCCCATGGTGATAAGCGTCGCTTCGGCGTGCGCCCAGACTCCGTGTTTCGCCCCCTCGGGCGACCTTCTTTGGCAAACGACCCAAAGAAGGCAAAGGTCTTGCCCCGGACATCCGGTTTT
>NZ_JBGLYK010000233.1:0-8337 GCF_047304025.1 Pseudomonas sp. Pseusp97
ACGCCGCACCGAGCGCCTGGCGCAATTGGCCGAAGCCATCCGTGCCGACGGCGGCGAAGCCCACGCCGTGGCGCTGGACGTGACCGACCGCGCCAGCGTCGAAGCCGCCTTCGACAGCGCCGAAACGCAGTTCGGCGTGGTCGAGGTAGTGCTCAACAATGCCGGCATCGGCAATGGCCAGCGCGCGCTGGAAGTCAGCGAGGAAGACTGGCGCGCCATGCTCTCCACCAACCTGGACGGCGTCTGGCGCGTCGCCCAATGCGCAGCGCAACGTCTGGCCAGGGCCGGGCGCGGCGGCAGCATCGTCAACATCGCCTCAATCCTCGGTCTGCGCGTGGGCGGCGGCTATAGCCACTACTGCGCGGCCAAGGCCGGCGTGGTGCAGTTGAGCAAGTCCCTGGCACTGGAGCTGGCGCGCTTCGATGTGCGGGTCAATGCCATTGCGCCGGGCTACTTCAGGACCGAAATGAACGACGCCTACTTCGACAGCGACAAGGGCCAGGCCTATATCCGCGACACGGTGCCGATGCGCCGCCTCGGCCAATTGCAGGAGCTGGAAGGTCCTTTCCTGCTGCTGGCCAGCGATGCCGGCGCCTTCATGACCGGCGCGGTGCTCGCCGTGGATGGTGGGCATCTGGTGAGCAGCCTCTAGAACGAACCGCCAGGCAGCTCAGCGCTCGAGCTCGCGCAGCCGTTGCTCGAGAAAGCGTCGCTCCGGCTCCAGCTTCGCCAATTCCAGCGCGCGCTGGTAAGCCGCGCGCGCATCCGCATGGCGGGCCAGGCGGCGGCAGAAGTCGGCGCGGGCGGCATGGGCCAGGTGATAGTCCTGCAGATCGCCACGGGAAAGGATGGCATCCACCTGCGCCAGCCCGGCTTCCGGCCCGTCGCGCATGGCCAGGGCCACGGCGCGGTTGAGTTCGATCACCGGCGAGGGCTGCATCGCCAGCAACAGGTCGTAGAGGCCGACGATCTCCGCCCAGTCGGTGCCGGCCATGTCGGCAGCGGCCGCATGCACCGCCGAGATGGCCGCCTGCAGGGTGTAGGGGCCGACACGGCGGGTCGCGAGCGCAGCCGTGATCAGTTGCTGGCCCTCGGCGATCAAGGCGCGGTTCCAGCGCGAGCGGTCCTGGTCCTCGAGCAACACCAGTTCGCCGTCCTCGGCGGTGCGCGCCTCGCGCCGCGATTCGTGCAGCAGCATCAATGCCAGCAGGCCCATCACTTCGGACTCCGGCAGCAGCTCCAGCAATTGCCGGCCCAGGCGGATGGCCTCGGCGGAAAGATCGGTGCGGGTCAGCGAGTCGCCGGCCGAGGCGGAGTAGCCTTCGTTGAATACCAGGTAGATGACCCGCAGCACGCTGGCCAGGCGCTCCGGCAGCTCGGCGGCTTCCGGCACCTGGTAGGGAATCCGCGCATCGCGGATCTTCGCCTTGGCGCGGACGATGCGCTGGGCGATGGTCGAGGGCGTGGCAAGGTAGGCCCGGGCGATTTCCTCGGTCTTCAGGTCGCAGACCTCGCGCAGGGTCAGCGGCACCTGCGAGTCCGCCGGCAGCGCCGGGTGACAGCAGGTGAAGATCAGCCGCAAGCGGTCGTCCTCGACGCTTTCGTCGGCCTGCTCCTCCACTGATTGCGCATCGATCTCCAGTTGTTCGGCGATCTGCGTCAGCGAGGCGTCGAAACGCGAGCGCCGGCGCAGGCCGTCGATGGCCTTGAAGCGTCCGGCGGAGACCAGCCAGGCACGCGGGTTGGCCGGCACGCCGTCGCGCCGCCACTGATCGACGGCGGCGACGAAGGCTTCGTGCAGCGCCTCCTCGGCCAGGTCGAAATCCCCCAGCAGGCGGATCAGCGTGGCCAGTACCCGGCGCGATTCACAGCGGTAGACGTCGTCCACCATATCGCGCAGGGGCTGGGCGGCGTAGTCGTGCATGGGCCGAAGTCCTTGGCGTGGGAGAGGTCTGCCTATCCTGCACGGATTCTCGTTGGGGTGGGAGGTGTTCGGACGGATGCGATGGGGGGCGTTGCAGAGGACGTTGGGCAGGAAGTTGGAGCTGAAGCCGGCACACAGCTTTTTGTAGGAGCGAGGGGGACGCCTAGTTCTTGCTCGCGAACCGCCTGACGCCGTGGGTGCCATGCGAGGTTCGCGAGCAAGCTCGCTCCTACAGGTCGGGGGCCAGGCCAGGTTCCTTTTCGAGGCCAGGGGCGAAGTCAGGGCTTGGCATCGAACAGCAGTTGCCCTGTCGCCGGATCGAAGGGAATCGAGAAGTGCTCGTGGGCGATCTTCCACTGCCCTGCCTCTCGTCGCAGGCCGACGCTGACGCGCGCCCAGGAGGCGTTGTGCTGCCCCTTGTCGTCGGTTCCGCCACAGTAGGCGAGGTAGTGCCCGAAGGCCGTCTCGCCGCCGCTCTCGAAGCTCAGCTCATGGATCTCGAAAGTAGGTTCCTTGCACATCCGGGTGCAGTCGCGCCAATGGCTGGCGTAGGCCTCCACGCCCTTGAACTGCAGTTGCTTGACGGCATCGAAGGCGAGGATGTCGCGGGTGTAGTGGCGGGTGATGCCTTCCACGTCGGAAGCGCGCACGGATTTCAACCAGCTCTCCAGCAGCGCGTGCAGCTCAGTGTGGGCAGCGTTCTTTTCGGCGGCAGTCATGGGCTTTCCTCCTGCGCAAGGATCAGGAACCGCAACAGCTGTGCGGCAGCGGGGCTTGCTCGTACTCGTCGTGGAAGCGTGTCCAGTTCATGCCCTTGCCCTGGTAGTCGGGCATGCCTCCCCAGCCTTCGCCGCGCCCCAGCGGGGTGAGGTCGAGCAGGTGGTAGGTGAACAGCGGCGCCTCCAGCCCTCGGCCGTAGGTCGAGTAGCTGTGGAAGACTTGGTCGCCGTCGCGCAGGAATACGCTCATGCCCGGCTGCTCGCCGCGCACGTGGTAGCCCTGGCCGAGGCGCTCCAGCTCCGCCTTGTCACGATAGTTGTATTCCACCGGGGCGATGGACTCGTCGACGCTGACGTGGAAGTCGTAGTTGAAGTCGCTGCCGAACGACGAATACCAGGGGAACTGCCAGCCCATGCGGGTGCGGAACGGTGCGATTTCCTCCAGCGGCGCTCGCGACACCATGGCGAAGGTGGTGCCGCGGGCGTGCAGGTGTTCCAGCCGGCCGAGGTTGTCGATCAGGTAGGAACACCCCTCGCAGCCCAGCCCCGTGTCGCGGTGGAACATGAAGTGGTAGACGATCAGCTGCGGCCGGCCCTCGAACAGGTCGAGCAGGCGCAGCGGGCCGTGCGGGCCCTCGAAGCGATAGTCCTTGTCGATGCGCACCACCGGCAGCTCGCGGCGCTGCGCATTGAGCGCGTCGCGGGCCCTGGTGGCGGCCTTTTCCTGTTCCAGCAGGCGGATGCGCGCCTGCCGCCAGGCTGCCTGGGAAACGACTCGGGGCATCTCCGGGAATGAAGAATTAGGGCTGGCCGGTTTCATGTTGCACGCTCCTGGGCGCGTTCCCGTTGCTCGGTGGGCCGGGCGCGGCGCTTGCCGCGCAGGCGGGTGACGGCGAAGGCACTGACGCCGCCGGCGGAAAGGACGCTGGTCACTGCCAGCGTCAGGGTCGATACACACAGAGGGCACATGGCTCACCTCCTTCGGGTGGCGGGTTGCATCAGCCCTTTTCGGCCAGCGCCTTGAGGTTGGCCAGGCCCGCCTCGAAGTCCTTGCCGACCATGCGGTCCACATCGAAGAACAGGTGCATGATCTTGGCCATGAAGGGCACCGGGCCGAACATCGCCCAGGTCACCTCGGTGCCGCCATCGCGCGGCACCAGGGTGAACTCGGCGGTGTTGCTGGCCTTGAATGGCTTGAAGAAATCCAGCGCGATGCTCACGCGGCTGCCAGGGTCGATCTCCATGACCTCCATCCGCCCTGCCCCGGCCTTGCCGTTGCCTTGCCAGGCGTAGACCGCGCCGCGACCCTTGTCGGCGCCGGAAAAGCTGCGCTGCATCTGCGGGTCGAGCTTCTCGAAGGGCGACCATTGCGCCCACTGGTGGAAGTCCTCGATATAGCCCTGGATCCTTTCCGGCGGCGCCTGGATGCGCGCGGTGCGCTCCACGCGGAAGGTGCCCGGGCGATTCGCCGCCAGCACCAGGACCACCACCACCGCCAGTACCACCACCAACGCAATCCACTTGAGCATCACATCCTCCTGATGTCGCTATCACTGATGAAACCGGGCCTCAGCGCCCGGCGAAGTAACGGTCCCAGTCGCGGACCGGGCGGACTTCCACGGCGCCGAGGCGGCCGCTGGGAATCCCCTGGGCGATCTGCAGCGCCTCGTTGAGATCACGCGCGTCGATCAGCACGAAGCCGCCCAGGTACTCGCGGGTCTCGGCGAAGGGCCCGTCGGTGATCGACAGCCCCGTCGCGTCATGCCGCAGCGTAGTCGCCGTCTCCACCGTTTCCAGTGCCTCGGAGGCCAGCACCCTGCCAGCGCGGCGCTGGTGCTCGTCGTTGGCGAAGCACTCGTCCATCAGGCGCCGGTATTGGGGCCCGGACAGGCTCGACAGGCGCTGCTCGTCCACATAGATCAGGCACAGGTACTTCATGGTCGTCTCCGGGGCGCTATGGGTTGCCGTTACCTCATAGTCGAAGCGCGCGGTCGGGAATCGACACACCGGGAAAATTTTTTCTCGCGGGATTCCTTGGCGCCTTCGATGCACCGCTCTGCCTCGCGGCTGGGCGCCATCGGTCGGGGCGGCAGTGGCCCAGGACAGCACTTTCAGATTCGTCTCAGATATTTAGGAATGCTCTGAAAGCAAAGTGGGCATGGGGAAAAAACCCCTGACCATGGAGCTCAAGAAAATGAAACTTCACGCAACCGCCCTGGCTGTCGCAGCCGCTTTCGCTGTGCCGGGCTTTGCTTTCGCTGCCAACACCATCAACTTCAGTGGCGAAGTAACCGACCAGACCTGCTCGGCCGTGGTCGACGGCAACACCGACCCGACCGTGATCCTCGACAGCGTTCCGGTCAGCGCCCTGAACGGCAGCGTCGGCCAGACCACCGGCGAGACCAGCTTCACCCTCCAGCTGACCGGCTGCGCCGCGCCCAGCGGTGCCGACGAGCACTTCACCACCCTGTTCCAGGCCACCAACGCCACCGCGTCGGGCAACCTGACCAACACCGCCACCAGCGGTGCTACCGGCGTCGCCCTGCAACTGCTCGACGCCCCGGCCGGTAACCCGGTGAACCTGGCGGGCGGCGCGGCTGCAGCCGCCGGTGACATCATCCTCGCCGACGGTCAGACCAGCGCCAGCTACGACTACGCGGTGCAATACATCTCCGAAGCCGCCACCGTGACCCCCGGTCCGGTACTCGGCTCGGTGACCTACACCCTGCGCTACGAGTGATACCCCGCGGCACCTTCGGGTGCCGCATCCCGCATTGCGCCGCGCCGTTCAGGGGTGACCGCACCCCGAACGGCCCGGCAAGACAGGTGAACCGGATGAACGCCTCCCCACTGCGCCCGCTTCGCGCGGCGACGCTCGCGCTCGCCCTGCTGGCATCCTTCGCCACCCCGCTCGCCCAGGCCAGCGTGGTAATCACCGGCACCCGTGTCATCTACCCCGGCGACGCCCGGGAGAAGACCGTGCAACTGAGCAACAAGGACGGCTTCCCCAACGTCATCCAGGCCTGGATCGATATCGACGATCCCGCCTCCACGCCGGATACCGCCAAGGCTCCCTTCGTGGTGAACCCTTCGGTATCGCGCATGGCGCCCGGCAGCGGCCAGACCCTGCGCATCCTCTACACCGGCTCCGGACTGCCCCGGGACCGCGAATCGCTGTTCCACCTCAACGTGCTGCAGATTCCGCCGCGCAACGCCGCCAAGGCCGAGCAGAACCAGATGCTGCTGATGCTGCGCAACCGCCTGAAGCTGTTCTACCGCCCGGCGGGCATCGCCGGCAGCCCTGAGCAGTTGCCCGAGAAACTGCGTTTCTCCCTGGTGCAGAACGGCAGCGACTGGAGCGTGAAGGTGGAAAACCCCACCGGCTACCACGCCTCCTTCGGTGGCGCGACGCTCAGCATCGGCGAGCGCCAGTGGAAGCTGAAGCCGAGCATGGTCGCGCCGCTGGGCCTGGCCCAGTGGAGGGCGGAAAAGCCCTCGCCACTGCCGGCCGGCACGCCGCGCCTCTCGGCCCTGCTGATCAACGACTACGGCGCAAGAGTGGACGTTCGCCATGACCTGCCGCGTTGATCGTGCCCATGGACCGCTGCTGCCGTTCGCCCTGGGAGCCCTCGCCATGGCGGTCGCGGGCATAGCCCTGGGCGATGCGCAGTACCGCTTCGACGACAGCCTGCTGATGGGCTCGGGCCTGGCCGGCGGCAGCCTGGAGCGCTTCAACCGCGCCGACCAGGTGGACCCCGGCACCTACCATGTCGACCTCTACCTCAACGGCCAGTACGCCACCCGCGCGGAAGTGGAGATGCGCCAGCGCGGCGAGCGCGCCGAACCCTGTTTCAGCGAACGCTTCCTGCGCCAGAGCCTGGGGGCGCGCCCCGACCCGAAGGCCGGCAAGGACGACCAGGGCATCTGCCACTGGCTCACCGAGCGCCTGCCCAACTCGACCTGGACGCTCGACACCGCGCGCCTGCGCCTGGACCTCGCTGTGCCCCAGGCGCTGCTCGACATCAAGCCGCGCGGCTATGTCAGCCCGGACGAATGGGACGCCGGCAGCACCATGGGCTTCGTCAACTACGACGCCAACCTCTATCGTTCGAGCTTCGAAGGCTCCGGCAGCGGCGGCGATTCGGACTACGGCTACCTCGGCCTGAGCGGCGGCGTGAACCTGGGCCTGTGGCGCCTGCGCCACCAGTCCAACTACACCTACTCCAGCTACGCGGGGAACACCCGCAGCGACTGGAACAGCATTCGCACCTACGCCCAGCGCGCACTGCCGGGCCTGCGCAGTGAACTGACCCTGGGCGACAGCTACACCGAAGGCAACCTGTTCGGCAGCATGGGCTATCGCGGCGTACGCCTGGCCACCGACGACCGCATGCTGCCCGACTCGCAACGCCAGTACGCGCCGCAGGTGCGTGGCACGGCCAATACCAACGCGCGGGTGGTGATCAGCCAGAATGGCAAGAAGATCCACGAGAGCACCGTGGCGCCCGGTCCCTTCGTCATCGACGACCTCTACGGCACCGCCTACGACGGCGATCTGGACGTGCAGGTGATCGAGGCCGACGGCAGCGTCTCGCGCTTCTCCGTGCCCTTCTCCGCCGTGCCCGAATCCATGCGCCCGGGCCTGTCGCGCTACAGCGCGACGGTGGGCCAGGCGCGCCAGTACGGCGACGGCAACGACCTGTTCAGTGACCTGACCTACCAGCGCGGCCTGACCAACGCCCTCACCGCCAACCTCGGCGCCCGCGTCGCCGAGGACTACCTCGCAGTGCTCGGCGGCGGCGTGCTGGCCACGCCCTACGGCGCCTTCGGCATGAACACCACCTTCTCCAGCGCCACCGTGGAGAACGACCAGCGCAAGCAGGGCTGGCGCGTCGGCCTGAACTACAGCCGGACCTTCCAGCCGACCCAGACCACCCTGACGCTGGCCGGCTACCGCTATTCCACCGAGGGCTACCGCGACCTCGGCGACGCGCTCTCCGCACGCGACGCGGGCGACCACGGCGACAGCTGGGACTCGAGCAGCTACAAGCAGCGCAACCAGTTCACCCTGCTGGTCAACCAGGGCCTGGGGCAGTACGGCAACCTCTACCTGTCCGGCTCCACCGCCGACTACTACGACGGCAAGAGCCGCGATACCCAGCTGCAGGTCGGCTACTCCAACACCTGGCGCCAGCTCAGCTACAACCTCTCCTACTCGCGCCAGCAGACTACCTGGTACCGCGACGTCAACGATGACTACGACCCGTCGCAACCGCCGCAGTACAACCTGCAGCACGGCAGCAACCGCAACAACACCCTGACCCTGAGCCTGTCCATGCCGCTGGGCTCCACCAGCCGCGCGCCGAACCTCAGCGCCATGGCCTCACGGCGCAGCGGCGACACCAGCGGCAGCACCTACCAGACCGGCCTCAACGGCACCCTGGGCGAGGACCGCAGCCTGAGCTACGCCCTCTCCGCCGGGCGCGACAGCGAAGGCCAGGGCACCGACTTCAACGGCAGCGTGCAGCAGCAGACCTCGGTCGCCACCTTCAACGCCGGCTACGCCGAAAGCTCCACCTACCGCCAGGTCAACGGCGGCATGCGCGGCGCGGCGGTGCTGCACAGCGGCGGCCTGACCCTGGGCCCCTACGTCGGCGATACCTTCGCCCTGGTGGAGGCCAAGGGCGCCAGCGG
>NZ_JBGLYK010000234.1:0-8278 GCF_047304025.1 Pseudomonas sp. Pseusp97
GGCCGGCATGGTCCACGGCCTGCTCGCCGGTTGGCCGGCCGAGCGCGTCCTGCGCCAGGCGACGGCGGTGGCCGCGCTGGCGGTGACTCAATTCCATTTCGGCATCGGCGACGCGCAGCGGCTCAAGCGCATCGAAGACGCGGTGCAGGTTCAGGCGCTGGCGCCGAGCCAGGCCTGAGCGACAGAACAACAAGAGGTATGACGATGAACCTTGCCCTGATCACGGCCTGCCCCAACGGCCAGATTACCAGTGTGCTGAGTGCCCGCCTGCTGCGTGCGGCGGCTGAGCGCCTGGGCTGGTCGGTGTGTGTCGAGCAATGCCACCCGCAGCATCCGGAGCGTCAACTGAGCGACGGGCAGTTTGCCGCCGCCGACTGGGTGCTGGTGGTCAGCGCGCACCCGTTGGAGCTCTCGCGCTTTGTCGGCAAGCGGCTGGTGCAGGCACGTCCGGCCGAGGCACTGGCCGACCCGGCCGGTTTCCTCCAGCGCGCCGCGCAGGAGGCGGCGATCTGGCAGGGCGATGAAACTCCGGGCGCGGCCGCCGAGGAGGAAGAATCGGCGAAGATAGTCGCGGTGACCGCCTGCCCGACCGGCGTGGCGCACACCTTCATGGCTGCTGAAGCACTGCAGCAGGCGGCGCAGCAGATGGGCGTCGATCTGCGGGTGGAAACCCAGGGCTCGGTGGGCGCGCGCAACCCGCTGACAGCGGAAGAAATCGCGGCGGCGGACGTGGTCCTGCTGGCGGCGGACATCGAGGTCAATCCCGAGCGTTTCGCCGGCAAGCGCATTTTCCGTTGCGGCACCGGCGTGGCGTTGAAGCAGCCGCAGGCGACCATCGAGCGCGCGCTGAAGGAGGCGAAGGCGGAAACTGCCTCGTCCGCTGGCAGCAGCGCGGCGCCGACGAAAAATGAAGCGCGCGGCGTCTACAAGCACCTGCTTACCGGCGTGTCCTTCATGCTGCCGATGGTGGTGGCCGGCGGCCTGCTGATCGCGTTGTCCTTCGTCTTCGGCATCGAGGCGTTCAAGCAGCAGGGCACCCTGGCTGCGGCGCTGATGCAGATCGGCGGCGACGCGGCGTTCAAGCTGATGGTGCCGATGCTCGCGGGCTATATCGCCTGGTCCATCGCCGACCGCCCGGGCCTGGCGCCGGGGTTCCTTGGCGGCATAGTCGCCGGCCTGCTCGCCGGCTATTCGGCGCGGGCGATTGCCCAGTGGCTGCCGCTGCCGGCCAGTGTCGCGGCGCTCAAGCCGATCCTGATCATCCCGCTGCTGGCCAGCCTGTTCACCGGGCTGGTGATGATCTATGTGGTGGGGTCGCCGGTGGCGGCGATGATGCGCTCGCTCACCGACTTCCTCGCCGGCATGGGCACCACCAACGCCGTCCTGCTCGGCCTGCTGCTGGGCGGGATGATGTGCGTGGACCTCGGCGGGCCGATCAACAAGGCGGCCTATGCGTTTTCGGTCGGCCTGCTCGCTTCCCAGAGCTACGCGCCGATGGCGGCGGTGATGGCCGGCGGCATGGTTCCGCCAATTGGCATGGGCATCGCCACGCTGCTGGCACGGCGCAAGTTTGCCCAGAGCGAGCGCGAGGCCGGCAAGGCGGCGCTGGTGCTCGGGCTGTGCTTCATCTCCGAGGGCGCTATTCCCTTCGCCGCGAAGGACCCGCTGCGGGTGATTCCGGCGAGCATCGCCGGTGGCGCGCTGACCGGCGCGCTGTCGATGCTGTTCGGCTGCAAGCTGCTGGCGCCCCATGGCGGGCTGTTCGTGCTGCTGATCCCCAACGCGATGAACCACGCGCTGCTCTACCTGCTGGCGATTGCCGCGGGTAGCGTGGTGACCGGGGTGCTCTATGCGCTGCTCAAGCGCAGTGAGGCGGCGCCGATGATGGTGATGGGGTAAGTGTAACTCACCGCACCGATTGTCTCGCGGCGGATAACGCTGGCGCGTTATCCGCCCTGCGGATGTGTGCGGAGATGTTCGCGAGCAAGCTCGCTCCTACAGGCCCGCTCCGGTGTTTTCCTGTAGGAGCGAGCTTGCTCGCGAACCGCCTGGCGTAGCGCCCCGGCAGTCGAGATTGACGTCAGGCGCTACGTCGGGAACGTGGTTCGGCGGCCTGCGCCGGTGCCGGAACCGGCAGGCGGTGCGAGTCGCCGCGGCCCATGGGGAAGTACTCGAAGCCGTAGCGCGCCACCCGCTCGGGGTCGAAGAGGTTGCGGCCGTCGAAGATCACCGGGGCCTTCAGGCGGCTGGCCACCAGCTCGAAATCCGGTGCCTTGAACTGCCGCCACTCGGTGCAGATCACCAGGGCGTCGGCGCCGCCGAGGGTCGCTTCGGGCGTGCCCATCAGGGTCAGGCGTTCATCGTGGCCGTACAGGCGCTGCGCTTCGGGCATGGCCTCGGGGTCGAAGGCGCGGACCTTGGCGCCGGCCTCCCACAGGGCTTCCATCAGGGTGCGGCTGGGGGCGTCGCGCATGTCGTCGGTGTTGGGCTTGAACGACAGGCCCCAGAGCGCGAAGGTGCGGCCCTTCAGCTTGCCGCCGTAGTAGCTGCGGATGCGCTCGAACAGCTTGCTCTTCTGCCGCTGGTTCACCGCTTCCACCGCGCGCAGCAGGTCGCTGGAGCACTGGGCTTCCTCGGCACTCTGGATCAGCGCCTGGACGTCCTTGGGGAAGCACGAGCCGCCGTAGCCGCAGCCCGGATAGATGAAGTGGTAGCCGATGCGCGGGTCGGCGCCCATGCCCTGGCGTACCGCCTCGATGTCCGCGCCCAGGTGTTCGGCCAGTTCGGCGATCTGGTTGATGAAGCTGATCTTGGTGGCGAGCATGCAGTTGGCGGCGTACTTGGTCAGCTCCGCGCTGCGCAGGCTCATGGTGATGATGCGGTCGTGGTTGCGGTTGAACGGCTCGTAGATTTCGCGCATCACGTCCAGCACCTCGGCGCTTTCGCAGCCGATGACGATGCGATCGGGCTTGCGGCAGTCGGCCAGGGCCGAGCCTTCCTTGAGGAATTCGGGGTTGGAGACGATCTCGAAGTCCAGGCTGCGGCCGGCCTCGGCGAGCACATCGTGGATGCGGGCCTTCACACGGTCGCCGGTGCCCACCGGCACGGTGGACTTCTCGACGATGATCACCGGCTGGGTGCGGTTGCGGGCGATGCCCTCGGCAACGGCCAGTACGGCGCGCAAGTCGGCGGAGCCATCGGGCAGCGGCGGGGTGCCGACGGCGATGAACTGCACGCGGCCATGGGCGGCAGCCTCGGCGACATCGCTGGTAAAGCGCAGGCGCCCGGCTTCCAGGTTGTCCTTCACCAGCTCGGCGAGGCCCGGTTCGAAGATGCTGATCTGGCCGCGCTTGAGCTTGGCGATCTTGTCTTCGTCGATGTCCATGCACAGGACGTCATGGCCGACTTCCGCCATGACCGCTGCCTGTACCAGACCTACATAGCCGATGCCGAATACGCTGATTTTCATGTTGTTGCTCTCCCGCAGAGGGACTTGGAACGAGATGGAGTCAGTCGAACTGCGCTTGCTCGGGGCGAGCGTCGCTGGGTTTGATGACGGTTTTTCTGTCAGGGCGGCGTGGCGCGTTGATTGCGATCACGCCGGCGATCACCAGGGCGACGCCCAGGGTACGTGGCAGGCTCAGAGGTTCGCCCAGGCCCGGCAGCACGGCGGCGCCGAGGTAGACCAGGGCATAGCTCAGGCTCAGCCACGAGTAGGCGCGGCTCAGCGGCAGGTGTTTCAGGGCGAGCAGCCAGCAGAGCATCGACAGCGCATAGGCCATTACCGCGCCGGCCAGTGCCAGCAGGGCGGCCACGTCGAGCTGCGCTACGTCGAACGGCCAGTGCGCGGGCAGGCGCGTCATGCTCCAGCGCATGCCCAGCTGCGCGCCGCTCACCAGCAGCACGCTGCCCAGCGCGAATGCGATGCCGCGCTTCACGAGTGCATCCCCAGCAGGGCGACGCCGCCAACGATCAGCGCCACGCCGAACCAGTGGCGCGCGTCGATGCGTTCGCCGAAGAGGCGGCTCGCCAGCAGCGTCACCAGCACGAAGTTCAGGCTCAGCATGGGGTAGGCGACACCCACTTCCAGACGCTGCAGAACCAGCAGCCAGAGCAGCAGGCCACCGCCCAGGCAGGCGATGGCGAGCATCAGCCTGGGCGAGAAGAGCTTCGCCGCGATGCCCGCCGGCGCGTCGCGCCAGCTTTCCACGGCGAACTTCTGCGCCAGCTGGCCCAGGCAGGTCAGCAGGCAGACGCCGGCGAGCAGCAGGGCGGTCATGGCGCGGCCCGTGGAATCAGCAGGACCACCAGGTGGTTCTGCCGGTAGCTGATGGCGTCGGTGGGCAGCATCGCCAGTTCGGCTTCGTCGCTGGCGCTATTGACCCGCATGACCACGCCGATGGAGCCCTCGGCGCGGGCCCGGTCGATCCACGCATGGATGTCGGCGGGCGGAATGCTGCGGCCCTGTCCTTCGGGATAGCCCAGGCCGTACTTCAGCTCGCCTTCGGTATTGAACAGGGTGATGTCGCTGCGCTGGGTGCGCCAGGCGAGCGCGGTGGCCGCGCCCAGGTCGTTGCTCAGCAGGCTGCGCGCGCCCTTGAGTTGCTCCAGATGCTCGGCGATGAACTGGTCGGGCATCTTGCTGTTGACCATCTTGTTCGGCATCGCGTTGGGCACCAGCGCCACCAGCAGCCAGGCGGCGAAAGCAGGGGCGGCCCAGAAGCGATGGGGGCGCAGCAGTTGCAACAGGCCGGTCAGCAGCCAGACGAGGCAGACCAGGCCGATCATCAGGACGCTGGGCAGTTCGTCGTGGTACTGCGGGTGGCGTGCCTGCATGAACAACAGGCCGGCCAGCGCACTGCTGCCCAGCAGCAGGTTGAGCGCGCCGTTGAGTTTCAGGGCGATCAACCTGCGCTGCTGCAGCGCCTGGCCGATGGCGTCGGCCATCAACAGGGCCAGCGGCGCGAAGCAGGGCATGATGTAGGTCGGCAGCTTGCCCTTGGCCAGGCTGAAGAACAGGAAGGGCATGGCGAACCACAGCAGCAGGTACAGCCGCTTCGAATCCCGCCAACCCTGGAATCCGTTGCGCAGCGCCGGGATGACCAGCACCGCCCAGGGCAGCGCGCTGGCGAACAGCAGCGGCACGAAGAACCAGATCGGCCGGCCATGCTGGGCATCTTCGGCGGCGAAGCGGCGGATGTGCTCGTTCCAGAAGAAGAAATTCCAGAAGTCCGGCTCGCGGGCATGGATCATCAGTGCCCAGGGCGCGCTGACCAGCAGCGCCACCAGGACGGCCAGCGGCCCGTAGCGCAGCAGCTCACCGAGGCGCTTCTGCTGCAGGGCGTACGGCAGCCCGACTATCACCGGCAGCAGGAAGGCAAGGAAGCCCTTGGTCATCAGGCCGAAGGCGCAGGCGGCGCCCAGCAGGCTCCAGGCGGCGAAGCGCCCCCGCGCGCTGGCGGCATCGAAGGCGAACCACAGCGCGGCGAGGCTCAGGTTCACGCACAGGGTGAACTGCGGGTCGAGGTTGGCGTAGCCGGCCTGCCCGGCGATCAGCCCGAAGCTCAGGTAGAGCAGACCCGCGGCCCAGGTGCGGCGTGGATCGTTCCACAGTCGGCGGGCGACCAGCATGACCAGCAGGGTGCTCAGCGCGGTGACCAGCGCCGAGGCGAAACGGACGCCGAACAGGTTCTGCCCGAACACCGCCTGGCTGATCGCGGTCAGCCAGTAGCCGCCGGTGGGTTTCTCGAAGTAGCGCAGGCCGAGCAGGTGCGGGGAAACCCAGTCGCCACTCTGCAGCATGGCCTGGGAGATCTGCGCATTGCGCGACTCGTCGGGAATCCACAGGCCGTGAAAGGCCATCGGCAGCAGGATGCACAGTACGAAGGCGGCGAGCAGTGTCGGGTAGGCCAGACGCTTCATGCGCGCTGCACCCCCAGCCAGCCTTCGCGGCCGGCCAGTTCGCCGCGCACGAGGCTGGCGACGGGCAGGGTGGTGGGATCTTGCGGCAGCAGCCGGCCCAGCGGAACGAAGCGGATGCCGCCGGCCCGTGCCTGGGCCAGCAAGCGGCGGAAGTCGTGGGCCATGAGAATGCCCTCGACCTCGGCGTGAATGGTGTACACGTTCAAGGCGTCCATGTCGAAGCGGGAAAGGATGTAGTCATTGAAGGCGGACGGCGCCACCTGCGGGCCGACCACCTCGTCGAAGGTGGGCATGTCCACCGGGATCTGCGGGGTGCCGGGGCGGCCGTCGGCCAGGCGCGGGCGGAACAGCGAGCGGCCGCGGCAATCGCTGTTGTAGCGAAAGCCGAAGCGCTCCTTGGCTTCCACCGTGCGCTCGTCGGCGCGCCAGCCGGCCACCGCCGAACATTCCACCGGGTTGCCGAGGATGTCGGCGAGGGTGTCCACGCCGCGGCGTATCTGTTGCTCCAGTTGCTGCGCGCTCCAGCGGCCGGCGTTGGCCTGCCAGCCGTGGTGGTCCCAGGCGTGCAGGCCGACTTCGTGGCCGGCGTCCTGCACGCGCCGCATCAGGTGGCCCAGGTCGCGGCCGATCGGCTTGCCCGGCCAGGCTGTGCCGGCGAGCAGGATGTCCCAGCCGTACAGCCCGGCGGCGTTGGAGCGCAGCATCTTCCACAGGAACTGCGGGCGGATCAGGCGCCACAGGTGCCGGCCCATGTTGTCCGGGCCGACACTGAAGAAGAAGGTCGCCTTGACGTCGGCTTCCTCGAGCATGTCCAGCAGCCGCGGCACACCGTCACGGGTGCCGCGGTAGGTGTCCACATCGATGCGCAGTCCTGCCCGCATCAGGCGATGCTTTTCAGCGGGACGGCGTGAGGCTGGCCGCCGACGCGCTCGGCCAGGGCCTCGCGGAGGAAGAAGTCCAGGGTCTTGCCGATGGTGGCGGACAGCTCCACGCTCGGCTGCCAGTTCAGCAGGCGGCGGGCATTCTCGATGCTCGGCTTGCGATGCGACACGTCCTGGTAACCGTCGCCATAGAAGCTGCGGCTTTCCACTTCGCGGAAGCCGGCGAAGGGCGGGAACTGGTCGCGCAGCGGGTGGGCCTCGAACTGGCGCAGCAGTTCCTCGCCCAGTTGGCGGATGCTGGCTTCGTTGTCCGGGTTGCCGATGTTGACGATCTGACCGTCGCAGCGGCTGCCTTCGTTGTCGATGATGCGCGCCAGCGCCTCGATGCCGTCGTCCACGTCGGTGAAGCAGCGCTTCTGCTCGCCGCCGTCGACCAGGCGGATCGGGGTGCCTTCCACCAAGTGCAGGATCAGCTGGGTGATGGCGCGGGAGCTGCCGATGCGCGCGGAGTCCAGGCGGTCCAGGCGCGGGCCCATCCAGTTGAACGGACGGAACAGGGTGAATTTCAGGCCCTTCTGGCCGTAGGCCCAGATGACGCGGTCGAGCAGCTGCTTGGAGACCGAGTAGATCCAGCGCTGCTTGTTGATCGGGCCGACGATGAGGTTGGACTTGTCCTCGTCGAAGTTGGCGTCGGAGCACATGCCGTACACCTCCGAGGTGGACGGGAAGATCACGCGCTTGTTGTATTTGACGCAGTAGCGGACCAGCTTGAGGTTTTCCTCGAAGTCCAGCTCGAACACGCGCAGCGGGTTGCGGGTGTATTCGATCGGCGTGGCGATCGCCACCAGCGGCAGGACCACGTCGCACTTCTTGATGTGGTACTCGATCCACTCGGTGTGGATGCTGATATCGCCTTCGACGAAGTGGAAGTCCGGGTTGCCCTTGAGGCGCTCGATGGCGTCGGAGCCGATGTCCAGGCCGTAGACCTCGTAGTTGCCATCGCGCAGCAGGCGCTCGGAGAGGTGGTTGCCGATGAAACCGTTGACGCCGAGGATCAGCACGCGGGTCTTGCGCTTGGGCTTGCCGGCCGCGCCATGCAGGCGCGAGCCGTCCACCAGGCCCATCTCGCGGGCGAGCTGCGGGCCGGCGAGGAACAGGCCGCTGTCGCCCTGCTGGCCGGAGAGGATTTCCAGCGAGTCTTCGCCGCAGGCGATGCGCAGCGGGTCGACCGACAGGACCGAACCGGGCGCCATGCCGTTGTTGCCAGCTGCGACGCGGGCGCTCCAGACGATCAGCTTGCGATCGCCCACCGGGGCGAAGGCGCCGGGGTACGGCTGGGTGACGGCGCGTACCAGGTTGTGCAGCTCGCGGGCCGGGCGCTTCCAGTCGAGCTGGCCGTCGGCGGGGGTGCGGCGGCCGAAGTAGCTGGCGCGGGATTCGTCCTGGGCGACCTCCTGCAGCTCGCCGCGAGCCAG
>NZ_JBGLYK010000235.1:0-8273 GCF_047304025.1 Pseudomonas sp. Pseusp97
GCTCCGGCGCCGACCTGGCTGCGCTCCAGCGCGTCCCAGGCCGTGGTGAAGGGCACGCCGCAGCTGGCGGCCTGGGCGAAGCTCATGCGCTCGGGCATCAGCGCCACGCCACCGGCCGGCACGCTCATCAACTGTGCATGGCTGCCGTTGCGGGTGAAGCCCAGGCCCTTGCCGGTACCCCAGACGGATTTGCCCAGCAGCTCTGCCGGACCTTGCACCACGGTGCCGGCGAAATCGCGGCCGGGCACACGGGGCAGGGTGGTGTAGGGGAAGCGGCCGAGGACGTTCTTCACATCACTGGGGTTCAGGCCGGCGGCGTGGACTTCCACCAGTACTTCATCGGCGGTGGGTACCGGGTCGGTGACTTCGGTAAAGCTCAGGGCGGCGAGGTCGCCGGTGCGGTCGAATTGCAGGGCTTTCATGGCGCGGGTCCTTGGCAATCAGTTGTTGATTAGGGAATCAGTGGAGCCAGCGGGTCAGCATCGGCAGGGCGTTCTCGCCGATCTGCATGCCCAGCAGGCCGACCAGTGCCACCAGCGGCGGCGCCGGCGAACGGAAGTCGAGGAAGTGGTAGGCGAGGCCGACGGCGATGCCGATGGCCAGGGAAATCAGGTAGCTCATGTTGTCCTCCGCGGGTGGTTCCGGCGGCTGGCGGGAATGGAGCCAGTCTAGGAGCCGCGCCATGGCGCCGTCGGTCATTGGCTTCGGAATATCGGACAGATGTGGGTGGGGGTATTGGATGGGCGTGCCAGGTGCGGGTGATCGAGCGCATGACGCGCTGCACCGACCCCGCAGGAGCGGACCTTGTCCGCGAAATCCCCCGCGGCGAAATCCTTTCTTGCTGACGCGCGCATCAGCAATGCGCCCGCGATCCGAGGGCAGGGCCGGCGCGAGGTAATCGGCGGATAACCCGTTCCGGGTTATGCTCCCTGCGGTGCTGCACCGACCCCGTAGGAGCGGACCTTGTCCGCGAAATCCCACGCGGCGGAATCCTTTCTTGCTGACGCGCGCATCAGCAATGCGCCCGCGATCCGAGGGCAGGGCCGGCGCCCCTGTTCGTTGATTCTGTTTGACTGCTTCGACTTGGGTGTTTCCGCGCCGCTCCGGTGTACGCGCAGGCTTTGTGTTTCGCCCCCTCGGGCGAGTCCCTTTTGGCAAACGTCGGATAGCCGCCCTCCCAAAAGGAACCAAAAGGTCTTGCCCCGGACATCCGGTTTTTCGCCTAGGCGAAAAATTCCCTCGTTGAATCGAAGTTTCAGGGGCACGCCGCGAAGGGCCATCCCTGGCCCATCGCGGCTCTCGCGACATCCATGTCGCTCAACCCCTGAAACTCCAATTCAACGAGGCCTCCTGAACGGGGCCATTCGGAGTGCGCGGACGTTTATCTGGAAGACTCTTCAGAGCCAGAGCCAGAGCCAGAGCCAGAGCCAGAGCTGGGGTGTCGGGCTCTTCGTAGGAGCGAGCTTGCTCGCGAACCGCCTGGCACCATTGTTTACCTGTAGGAGCGTGGGACGCTGGAGCCAACGCGGGCTACCTGCCGCAATACTCCGAAGGCGCCACACCCAGTTCGCGTCGGAACATCTCGCTGAAACTCCCCGGCTGATACCCCAGCCCATGGGCGATCTGGCTCACCGCGATGCCCTCGTTGAGCTGTGCCACCGCCGTGGCCAGCTGCACCTGCCGGCGCCACTGGGCGAAACCCATGCCCAGGCTGCGCTGGAGCAGACGGGCCAGGGTCCGCACGCTGGCGCCGGCGTCGGCGGCGTGCTGTTCGAAGGAAACCTCCTGGCTCGGCTCGGCCATCACCGCCAGGCACAGGTTCAGCAGGCGGCGGTCGGAGTCGTCCGGCAACGGCACGCGCAGCAGCAGGCTGCGCGCGCGTTGCAGTTCCAGCACGGCCAGTTGCGACAGCGCCTGGTAGTAATCGGTGTCCGGTTCGCGCTCATGCTCAACTAGCCGGACGATCAATTCGCGCAGCAGCCCGCCGACTTCGAACGCCTGCACCTGCTCGCCGAGGGAATCCGCCGTTCCCGGTCGCAGGTAGATGTTGCGCATCTGCAGCTCGCTGACCACGCGGATGCCATGGGGCACCTGCGGCGGCAGCCAGACGGCGCGGTTGGGCGGCACCAGCAGAGCTTCGGAAGGCGTCTCCAGCCACATCACCCCGGACATGGCATAGAGCACCTGTCCCCAGTCATGGGAGTGCGGCTCGATATGCAGGCCGCGCGGATAGCTGCGGGCCAGGGCGCGCAGGGACGCCGGAGTGGCTTCGAAATCGGGGGGAGCGGCGCGGGCCATAGTGTGGTTCGGGCGGGGGGAGAATGGCCGCATGGTAGCCGCCGCACGGCGCCGTGACGAGAGCGCGGCACTCGCACTGGCAGGCTGGCGCACCACCTTGTCACGAATTCTTTACGGTGCGGCGGCATGCCGCACGGGGCTTTTGCCGTCGTAACGATTTCTTTCCGGGCCAACCCCGCGAACACGCGGCAAACCGGCGGCGCCCGGCTTGTTCCAAAGTCTCGCGACAGTTGAGATGAAGGCATTCCAGACGCCTGGACGGCCCCGCGCCGAGCCAGCCGATAACGACAACGAGGAGGCCGGATGAACGCCGTGACCAAGATCGAGCAACACAACCCCATCGGCACCGACGGCTTCGAGTTCGTCGAATTCACCGCCCCCGACGCCCAGGGCATCGAGCAACTGCGCCAGCTGTTCACCGGCATGGGATTCACCGAGACCGCCAAGCACCGTTCCAAGGAAGTCTTCCTGTTCCAGCAGAACGACATCAACATCGTGCTCAACGGCAGCCCCACCGGCCACGTCCACGAGTTCGCCAAAAAACACGGCCCGAGCGCCTGCGCCATGGCCTTCCGGGTGAAGAACGCTGCCCAGGCCGCCGCCTACGTCGAATCCCAGGGCGCCAAGCTGGTCGGCAGCCACGCCAACTTCGGCGAGCTGAACATTCCCTGCGTCGAAGGCATCGGCGGTTCGCTGCTGTATCTCGTCGACCGTTATGGCGACAAGAGCATCTATGACGTCGACTTCCAGTTCATCGAAGGCCGCAGCGCCAACGACAACGCCGTCGGCCTGCTGTGCATCGACCACCTGACCCACAACGTCAAGCGCGGCCAGATGGATGTCTGGTCCGGCTTCTACGAGCGCATCGCCAACTTCCGCGAGATCCGCTACTTCGACATCGAAGGCAAGCTCACCGGCCTGCTGTCCCGCGCCATGACCGCGCCCTGCGGGAAGATCCGCATCCCGATCAACGAGTCGGCGGACGACAAGTCGCAGATCGAGGAATTCATCCGCGAATACCACGGCGAAGGCATCCAGCACATCGCCCTGACCACCGAGGACATCTACGCCACCGTGCGCCAGCTGCGCGCCAACGGCGTGGACTTCATGAGCACCCCGGACACCTACTACGCCAAGGTCGACACCCGTGTCGCCGGCCACGGCGAGCCGCTGGATCAATTGCGCGAGCTGAACATCCTGATCGACGGCGCACCGGGCGACGACGGCATCCTGCTGCAGATCTTCACCAATACGGTGATCGGCCCGATCTTCTTCGAGATCATCCAGCGCAAGGGCAACCAGGGCTTCGGCGAGGGCAACTTCAAGGCCCTGTTCGAATCCATCGAGGAAGACCAGATTCGCCGTGGCGTGATCTCCGACCAGTAACGCGCTTGCTGGGCGGCCGCGCAGTCCGCGTGGCCGCCTGCGGAGAACCGCCATGCTCACTCTGTATTCCTACTGGCGTTCCAGCGCCGCCTACCGCGTGCGCATCGCCCTCGGCCTCAAGGGCCTGGCATACCGCCAGGTGCCGGTGCACCTGGTGAAGGACGGCGGCCAGCAGCATGCCGCCGAGTACAAGTCGCTCAACCCGCAGGAGCTGGTGCCGCTGCTGGTGGATGGCGACGCGCGCATCGCCCAGTCCCTGGCGATCCTCGAATACCTCGACGAAACCCATCCGCAACCCGGTCTGCTGCCGCGCGATGCGCTGCAACGTGCGCAGGTGCGTTCGTTGTCGCTGCACATCGCCTGCGATATCCATCCGCTGAACAACCTGCGCGTGCTGCAATACCTCAGCGGCCCGCTGGGTGTAGCGGACGAGGCGAAGAACGCCTGGATCCGCCACTGGGTCGAGACCGGCCTGCGCGCGGTGGAGGAGGGCGTCGCCCACTGGAGCGGCCCGCTGTCCCTCGGCGAGCGCCCCGGCTATTTCGAGGCCTGCCTGATTCCCCAGCTGTACAACGCCCGCCGCTTCGATTGCGACCTCAGCGGATGCCCGCGCCTGCTCGCCATCGCCGCGCGCTGCGAGACCCTCGAAGCCTTCCAGCAGGCCGCCCCGGAGGTGCAGCCCGACGCCCAGTAAGCCCCCAATCAGCCCGCTCGTTCCATCGCTCTTTAGCCTTGCCTTGCCCGCACCGTCTGGCCACAAGCCGGGCGGCCGATTCCCGTCACAGATAAAAACAACAGGTGACGCATGACGCGTGAAACTCAACACGCAGGCCAGCTCCAGCGCGGCCTGAAGAATCGCCATATCCAGCTGATTGCCCTCGGCGGCGCCATCGGTACCGGGCTGTTCCTCGGTTCGGCCGGAGTGCTCAAGTCCGCCGGCCCGTCGATGATCCTCGGCTACGCCATCGCCGGTTTCATCGCTTTCCTGATCATGCGCCAGCTCGGCGAGATGATCGTCGAGGAGCCCGTCGCCGGCTCCTTCAGCCACTTCGCGCACAAGTACTGGGGCGGCTTCGCCGGCTTCCTCTCGGGCTGGAACTGTTGGGTGCTGTACATCCTGGTGGGCATGTCGGAGCTCACCGCGGTGGGCAAGTACATCCACTACTGGTGGCCGGAGGTGCCGACCTGGGCGACCGCCGCGCTGTTCTTCGTGGTGGTCAACGCGATCAACCTGTTCAACGTGAAGGCCTTCGGCGAGGCGGAATTCTGGTTCGCCATCATCAAGGTCGCCGCCATCGTCGGCATGATCGCCCTGGGCTGCTACCTGCTGGCCAGCGGCACCGGCGGCGAGCAGGCGGCGGTGAGCAACCTGTGGGCACACGGCGGCTTCTTCCCCAACGGCATCAGCGGGCTGGTGATGGCCATGGCGATCATCATGTTCTCCTTCGGCGGGCTGGAGATGCTCGGCTTCACCGCCGCCGAGGCCGACCAGCCGAAGCAGGTGATCCCCAAGGCGATCAACCAGGTGATCTACCGCATCCTGATCTTCTACATCGGCGCGCTCACCGTGCTGCTCTCGCTGACCCCCTGGGACAGCCTGCTGCAAACGCTGAATGCCTCCGGCGATTCCTACAGCGGCAGCCCCTTCGTGCAGATCTTCTCGATGATCGGCAGCAGCACCGCCGCCCACGTCCTCAACTTCGTGGTGCTCACCGCCGCGCTGTCGGTCTACAACAGCGGCACCTACTGCAACGGCCGCATGCTCGTGGGCCTGGCGGAGCAGGGCGATGCACCGCGCGCGCTGGCCAAGGTGGACAGCCGGGGCGTGCCGGTGCGTTCGCTGATGGTCTCGGCGGCGGTGACCTTCCTCGCCGTGCTGGTGAACTACCTGGTGCCGGCCCGCGCGCTGGAACTGCTGATGTCCCTGGTGGTGGCCGCGCTGGTGATCAACTGGGCGATGATCAGCCTGGCGCACCTGAAGTTCCGCGCGCGCATGGATTCCGACGGCAAGCGCACTGCCTTCCGCGCCGTGGCTTATCCGGCGGCCAACTGGCTGTGTCTGGGCTTCGTGGTGTTCATTCTCGGCGTCATGCTGCTCACCCCGGGCATCCAGGTATCGGTCTATGCGATCCCGGTGTGGCTGCTGATGATGTACGGTTGCTATCGCCTCAAGCGCCAGGGTTCGGTGCGGGGCGAGGTGCGGACGGCGCTGGCGGACTGATCGCCCGACTTTGAGACGGGCCGCCCGCGATTGACCGCGCGGCCCGACCTTTCCTAGAGTGACCGGGCCATTTTTCGTCAGAGGGATACTCATGAAAAAAGCACTTTGGCTGCTCGCGGCGACCGTGCCGGTCCTGCTCGTCGCCTGCGGCGGCGAGGAAAAGAAAGCACCCCAGGTCGACGCGCTGGTGCTGCCCGGCGACGCCAAGCTGGATTCGCGCAGCGTCTCGTACAAGTGCGAGGACGGCCGCAAGATCAGCGTGCAGTACCTGAACAAGGGCGACAACAGCCTGGCCGTGGTGCCGGTAACCGACGCCTCCAGCCTGGTCTTCGCCAACGTCATCTCCGCCTCCGGCGCCAAGTACGCTGCCGGCCAGTACATCTGGTGGACCAAGGGCGAGGACGCCACGCTGTACAAGGACTGGAAAGGCGGCGAACCCGCTGATGGGGTGGCCTGCAAGGAGAGCTGATGCTCCCTGTGGCGCCCGAAGGAAAGAGCCCGGCGAGTGCCGGGCTTTTCCATTTCAGAGCCATCGGGTGGAGAGCCTTTGTAGGGCGAATAACGCGCCAGCGTTACCCGCCGCGCGGGCAACGGCGGATTACCTGTTCCAGGTTATGCGCCCTACGATTGGGCGGGTTCGCGAGCAAGCTCGCTCCTACGAAAAGCTTGTCCTGCGCGGGCCGCTCCCTGTAGGAGCGAGCTTGCTCGCGAACCGCCGCCACTTCCGAAGCTAAAAGGTGAACTCCAGGTTCACCGTCGGCGTCGAGGTGCGCGTGCCGCGCCCCCCGTCCACGCCGAACTTGTTGTGCCAGTACTCGTAGCCCACGCCCAGCCACAGGTTCGGCTGGCGCTTGGTGCCCGGCAGGGTGGCGAACATCAGCGAGGTGCGCACCAGCGTCTCCGGCGCGGTGTCGTTGTCGTTGTAGTCCTCGCCCTTTTTCCCGGTGTAGTTCAGGAAGCCCTGGAACTTCGCCCCGTGGTCGCCCAGCTGGAATGGCCGCAGCCAGGTCAGGTTGACCATGTAGGTGGTGTCGAAGGTGTGGTCCGGGTGCTTCGCGTTGGGGATGCCGGAGTGGTTTTTCTCGCGGTAGTAGAACAGCGAGAGATCCAGAACTCCGGGCCCGTTGAACTTGAGGGTGGGGCCGAACACCAGCGCGCGCTTCTTCGCCGAGCCGAGGTTGTTGTTGCGGCTGGCGTCGAAGCCGAAGGTGAAGGCGTGGTCCTTCACCAGCCCCTTGCCCTGCGGCAGGTCGAACACCCGCGAGGCATAGAGCTGGCTGCGGAACACCCCGTAGACCTCGCTGCTGCCGCTGTCGGTGCCCTTGCGCGGGTCATCGCTGTCGGACTGCAGCACGTCGAGGTGGAAGAAGTTGCTGCCGTAGCGGTAACCGTCAGCGTGGCTGAAGCTGAAGATGCGCTTGCTGATGTCGTGCGGATTGTTCGGGTTGGTGAAGCCCTTGCCGTAGCGGAAGCCCAGCGTGTTGCTGGTCCACTCGAAGAAGCGATCGTCGTCGGCCTGTGCCATCCCCAGCGGGGCGAGCACCAGCGCGGTACCGAGGGCGAACCGGCGGCCGGTGCTCAGGCGGCGGCTGGAACGCGGTTGGGGGCGGGCGGCGCCAAGGGCCGTCATCGCGGAAGAAACCATGTTGCACCTCTGTGTTGTTCTTATTTTTCGTGGCTTCGGGGCCGGCGTCCCGCAGGACTGGCTGCGGTCGGTGACAGGCTGGGTTCTAATGGTGAATTGATGACATTGCAAGAAAAATTTGTACACAAATTCGTATACAAAAATTGACGCGAAAGTCAGGAACGGGCGCTGCGAGGCGAACTAGATGGCTTCGGGACAGACGCGGCGGTGCGCGGTATCCTGACGATCATTTCCTCCCTGAATCCTTCCCATGCTGCAGATTTCCAACACCGTGCAGATCCCCGATGCCGAGATCGAGCTGAACGCCATCCGCGCCCAGGGCGCGGGCGGGCAGAACGTCAACAAGGTATCCAGCGCCATGCACCTGCGCTTCGACGTGCGCGCTTCATCGCTGCCGGAGTTCTACAAGGAACGCCTGCTCGCGCTGAGCGACCAGCGCATTACCAGCGACGGCGTGGTGGTGATCAAGGCGCAGCAGTACCGCACCCAGGAGCAGAACCGCGAGGATGCGCTGAACCGCCTGGCGGAGCTGATCCGCAGCGTTGCGAAGGTGGAGAAGAAGCGCCGCCCGACCAGGCCGACGCTGGGCTCGAAGACGCGCCGTCTGGAAGGCAAGAGCAAGCGCGGGGCGATCAAGGCGGGGCGGGGGAAGGTGGATTTCTGATCGGGGGACGAGAGCGCTTGCTTTTCGTAGGAGCGGGGCTTTCAGAGGCGCCACCCCCC
>NZ_JBGLYK010000236.1:0-8269 GCF_047304025.1 Pseudomonas sp. Pseusp97
CAGCGAGGCGGCGCGCGGCATTGCCGCCTGGACTGCCGACCTGGTGCTGGCCGGCGGCACCGTTACTTACCATTCGGACGAGGCGGGGCAGTCGAAACTGTCCTGGCGCGACGCCCGGGATCAGGCCGCCAAGGGCCTGCGCTATGACGCGATCCTTGCCCGAGCTTTCCCGCGCACCAGCCTGAGCCGCTGGAGCAACCCGACTGCCGCCTGCCAGCCGCTGCCCGAGGCCGAGCGCTGGCTCAAGGCGCAGCGCCGCGAGTGGCGCCCGCGCCTGGACGGCGAGGCCGGCTATGAAGAGTTGCAGTCCTTCGCCGTGTGCCGGCTGAGCAGTGGTCGGCCCTACGTCGACCGCGAACGCCAGCGCATCTACGTGCGCGGCCTGTACTCCCAGCAGGACCGCCTCGACCTGGCTCACGAATACCTGCACCTGGCCTTCCAGGCGCACCCCAATGGACAAGACGAGGGCTACGTGGAAAGCCTGGCCCGTCGCCTGATACTGGAATGATCAGCATGAAATTCGCCCACGCGCTCCGCCTGTCCCTGCTCGCCAGCCTGATCCCGCTGGGCGCGCAGGCCGCCGAATCGCCGATCAGCCTGGATACCCCGCTGGGCGGCTGGCGCTCGGGCGATGGCGACAAGGCCGACTTCCGGCAGACGGTGAACTACCCGGCGTCCTCGGTGAATTCGCGGGAGGACCAGTCCGATACCGCGCGCATCCGTGGCGAGATCCGTGGCCTGCCCAAGGACAGCAAGGAGCCGGCGCGCCTGGTGGTCAACGGCGTGGCCATGCCGATGCGCGTCGAAGGCGACGGCAAGTTCGACCGCCCGTTCGCCTTTCCTGCGGGCTCCAATAGCGTCGAGGTGATCAGCCCGGACGGCCAGAAACACAAGCGCGTGCAGTTCTACCACGGCGGTGGCGGCGGTGAAGTGGCGGCCAAGCTGCGGGTGCTGCTGTCCTGGGATTCGGACAATACCGACCTCGACCTGCACCTGGTGACGCCCGATGGTGGGCACGTCTGGTACGGCAACCGCTCACTGCCCAACGGCGCGGCCCAGGATGTCGACGTGACCACCGGCTACGGCCCGGAAATCATCGCCAGCCCGACTCCGCTCAAGGGCCAGTACCTGGTCTACGTGAACTACTACGGCGGCGGCTGGAGCTCGGATGAAAGCTCGGGCGACGTGAACGCAGCCAAGCCGCTGACCACGGCGCAGGTGACCATCGTCACGGAGGAAGGGACGGTGAACGAGAAGCAGGAGTCCTTCCTGATCCCGATGCGCCAGCCGGGTGAGCTGACGCTGGTGAAGCGGTTCAGTTACCCGTAAGGCCAGAATCGCTTTCGTAGGAGCGGACCCTGTCCGCGATGGCCTCCGGCGCGAGGCGAACCTTTCGCGGACAAGGCCCGCTCCTACAGGATCACGCCACGCTCGATTTGTAGGGCGCATAACGCGCCAGCGTTATCCGCCGTCGTGGCATTAGTGGATAACTCGTTCCGTGTCATCCACCCCGAATGCTGCTTCGGGTGAGGTTTTTCGCGCCGCTTCGGCGTGCGCGCGAACTTCTTGTTTCGCCCCCTCGGGCGACCTACTTTGGCAAACGACCCAAAGTAGGCAAAGGTCTCGCCCCTCCATCCGGCTTTTCGCTTCGCGAAAAGTACCCTCGGTTCTTCGGAGTTCCAGGGGCCCGCTGCGAAGGGCCGTCCCTGGCCCATCGCAGCTCTCGCGACATCCATGTCGCTCAACCCCTGAAACTCCGATCACCTTCGGCCTCCTGAAAGGGGCACTCTGGAGCGTGCGGGCATTTCACTGGAAGTCTTCAAGAGCCAGAGCCTAATGCGATTTTCGTAGGAGCGAGCTTGCTCGCGAACCGCTGCGCTGCGAACTCCCTTGTAGGAGCGGGCGATGCCCGCGAACAGCGCCAACAGGCGCTGTCAGATATCAAGCCTTCCGATCCGCCTGCCACGCGTCGATCACTTCCTGCGCCGCGCGGAAGGCGTCGATGGCCGCCGGGACGCCGGCATACACCGCGCAATGCAGCAGCGCTTCGCGAATCTCCTCCACCGTGCAGCCGTTGTTCAGCGCGCCGCGCACATGGCCTTTCAGCTCCTGCGGGCACTTGAGCGCAGTCAGCGCTGCCAGGGTGATCAGGCTGCGGGTCTTGAGGGGCAAGCCTTCGCGGTTCCACACGCCGCCCCAGGCGTGCTCGTTGACGAAGTCCTGCAACGGCTGGGTGAACTCGGTGGCGTTGCCCAGGGCGCGGTCGACGAAGGCGTCGCCCATCACTTCACGGCGCACCTGTTCGCCGGCCTTGCGGTTGTCGTTGCTCATTGCCGCTCCTTCAGAGTCCTTCCAGGCGCACCGGCGCGGTGCCGGAGCGCAGCATGTTGAGTTGTTCGGCGGCCGCCCTGGACAGATCGATGATCCGCCCACGGCCGAACGGCCCGCGGTCGTTGATGCGGACCACGACGCTGCGGCCGTTGTCGAGGTTGGTGACCTTCACCCGGGTGCCGAAGGGCAGGGTGCGATGCGCGGCGGTCAGGGCGTTCTGGTTGAAGCGCTCGCCGCTGGCGGTGCGCTTGCCGTGGTGCGCCTTGCCGTAATAGGACGCAGTGCCTTCGGCGCGGTAGCCGCGGCCGGAGACTTCCGAGTCGCTGTAGTAAGACGTGGTGCTGCAGCCGGCCAGCAGGGCCAGGCAGCCAACGAGGGCCAAGGGTCGCAGCATCGATCCTCCGGACGAAAAAACGCCGGGCAAGCCCGGCGTCATGAAGTTTGGGCTCAGGCTTCGAGCTTCTTCTTCAGCAGTTCGTTCACTTGTGCCGGGTTGGCCTTGCCCTTGGCGGCCTTCATGGCCTGGCCGACGAAGAAGCCGAACATCTTGCCGCGCTTGGCTTCGTCGCTGGCGCGGTACTGTTCGACCTGCTCGGCGTTGGCCGCCAGCACGTCGTCCAGCAGCTTCTCGACCGCACCCGAATCGGTGTTCTGCACCAGGTCCTTGGCCTTGATGATCTCGTCGGGCGAGCCTTCGCCTTCGGCCATGGCGGCGAACACGGTCTTGGCCGCCTTGCCGTTGATGGTGCCGTCCTTCAGGCGCAGGATCATCTCGCCCAGGTGCTGGGCGGATACCGGCGATTGCTCGATTTCCAGTCCGTCCTTGTTGAGCAGGCTGGACAGCTCGCCCATCACCCAGTTGGCCGCCAGCTTGGCGTCGCCGCAGATGGTCTGGACCTGTTCGAAGTAGTCGGCCATCTCGCGGCTGGCGGAGAGCACGCTGGCGTCGTAGGCCGACAGGCCGTACTGGCTTTCGAAGCGCTCGCGCTTCTGGTCCGGCAGCTCCGGCAGCTGGGCGCGCAGGTCGTCGAGGAAGGCGCGCTCGATCACCACCGGCAGCAGGTCCGGGCAGGGGAAGTAACGGTAGTCGTTGGCTTCCTCCTTGCTGCGCATGGAGCGCGTTTCGTTGGCTGCTACGTCATACAGGACGGTTTCCTGGACAATCTTGCGCCCGGATTCCAGCTCGTCGATCTGCCAGGCAATCTCGGTGTTGATGGCGCGTTCGATGAACTTGAACGAGTTGACGTTCTTGATCTCGCGGCGCGTGCCGAACTCGGCCTGGCCTTTGGGGCGCACCGATACGTTGCAGTCGCAACGTAGCGAACCCTCGGCCATGTTGCCGTCGCAGATGCCCAGGTAGCGCACCAGCGCATGGATCGCCTTGGCATAAGCCACGGCTTCCTTGGCGCTGCGCATTTCCGGCTCGGAGACGATCTCCAGCAGCGGAGTACCGGCGCGGTTCAGGTCGATGCCGCTCATGCCGTGGAAGTCTTCGTGCAGGCTCTTGCCGGCATCTTCTTCCAGGTGCGCGCGTGTGATGCCGACGCGCTTGACGGTGCCGTCTTCCAGGGTGATGTCCAGGAACCCCTTGCCGACGATGGGGTGGTCCATCTGGCTGGTCTGGTAGCCCTTGGGCAGGTCCGGGTAGAAGTAGTTCTTGCGCGCGAAGACGTTGCGCTCGGCGATCTCGGCGTTGATCGCCAGGCCGAACTGGCAGGCCATGCGCACGGCCTCCTGGTTCAGCACCGGCAGGGTGCCGGGCATGGCCAGGTCGACCAGGCTGGCCTGGGTGTTCGGGGCGGCGCCGAAGGTGGTGGCGCTACCGGAGAAGATCTTCGATTGGGTGGAGAGCTGTGCGTGGATTTCCAGCCCGATCACGGTTTCCCATTGCATGTGTGTCGTCCTCAGAATCCAGCCGGTGCTTGTTTGTGCCAGTCGGTCGCCAGTTGGTACTGGTGCGCGACGTTGAGCAGGCGGCCTTCCTGGAAGTACGGCGCGAGCAGCTGGACACCTACCGGCAGGCCGTCGACGAAGCCGGCGGGCATGGACAGGCCCGGGATGCCGGCGAGGTTGGCGGTGATGGTGTAGATGTCTTCCAGGTACTGGGCGACCGGGTCGTTGTTCTTCTCGCCCAGTTTCCAGGCCGGGTTCGGCGTGGTCGGGCCGAGGATCACGTCGACTTCGGCGAAGGCATTGGTGAAGTCGTTCTTGATCAGGCGACGAATCTTCTGAGCCTTCAGGTAATACGCGTCGTAGTAACCGGCGGAAAGCGCGTAGGTGCCGACCATGATGCGGTTCTTCACTTCAGCGCCGAAGCCTTCGGCGCGGGAGCGCTTGTACAGGTCCTGCAGGTCCTTCGGGTCCTTGCAGCGGTAGCCGTAGCGGACGCCATCGAAGCGCGACAGGTTGGAGCTGGCTTCTGCGGGGGCGATCACATAATAAGCGGGGATCGCGTGCTGCATGTTCGGCAGGGAGATTTCCTTGACCACTGCGCCGAGTTGCTTGAGCTGCTCGACCACTTTCATCACCGCGTCGGCGATGCGGCTGTCCAGGCCGGCGCCGAAGTATTCCTTCGGCAGGCCGATGCGCAGGCCGGTCAGCGGCTTGGCCAGGGCGGCGAGGTAGTCGTCCACCGGCTGGTCGACGCAGGTGGAATCCTTCGGATCGAAGCCGGCCATGGCGCCGAGCATCAGCGCGCAGTCCTCGGCGGTGCGGGCCAGCGGGCCGCCCTGATCGAGGCTGGAGGCGTAGGCGATCATGCCCCAGCGGGACACGCGGCCATAGGTGGGCTTGATGCCGGTGAGGTTGGTCAGCGCGGCCGGCTGGCGGATCGAGCCGCCGGTGTCGGTGCCGGTGGCGGCCGGAATCAGGCGCGCGGCCACGGCGGCAGCGGAACCGCCGGAGGAGCCGCCCGGTACGCGGGAGGTGTCCCAGGGGTTTTTCACCGGGCCGTAATGGCTGGATTCGTTGGCCGAGCCCATGGCGAACTCGTCCATGTTCAGCTTGCCCAGGGTCACGGTGCCGGCGTCGGCGAGGCGCTCGACGACGGTAGCGTCGTAGGGCGAGACGAAGGCGTCGAGGATCTTCGAACCGCAGCTGGTGCGCACGCCCTGGGTGCAGAACAGGTCCTTGTGGGCGATCGGCGCGCCCAGCAGGGCACCCGTCTCGCCTTTGGCGCGCCGCTCGTCGGCCGCCTTGGCCTGGGCCAGGGCGATTTCTTCGGTGACGGTGATGAAACTGTTCAGCTGCGGGTCGAGCTGCTGGATGCGCGCGAGCAGGGCAGTGGCCAGTTCCTGGGCGGAGAATTGCTTGTCGGCGAGTCCGCGGGCGACTTCGGCGAGGGTTAATTGATGCAGCATATGTCCGTGTCCTTAGCGCTTACTCGATGACTTTCGGGACGAGGTAAAGGCCGTCTTCCACGGCCGGCGCGATGGCCTGGTAGGCTTCGCGGCGGTTCTCCTCGGTGATTGCGTCGGCGCGCAGGCGCTGCGTGGCTTCCAGCGGGTGGGCCAGGGGCTCCACGCCGTCGGTATCGACCGCCTGCATGGCGTCGATCAGGCCGAGGATGTTGTTGAGAGTGTCGGTAGTGCGCGAAATGTCAGCTTCCTCCAGGCCCAGGCGGGCGAGGTGGGCGATCTTTTCCACGTCGGAGCGTTCAAGCGCCATCGGGGTCTCCAGCTAGAGCGGCCCGGTTCGAACTGGACCTGGCCGGAAGGAATGAGGGGGCAGGGAACAGAACCCGCGGCAGACGGTCGAAGGCCGCTGGGACGGGCCTGCAGGCCCGAAAAACGAGGAATCTAGCATAAATTGCCGCCTTGCCCAAAACCCCCGTCATTGTTAGAGTTTGCCGCACTTTTTTACCCGCGCATTTTTCACCCACGCTCCACCTACGGGTTTCTTTCCAATGTTCAAAAAACTGCGTGGCATGTTCTCCAGTGATCTGTCGATCGACCTGGGCACTGCCAATACCCTTATTTATGTGCGCGAGCGCGGCATCGTCCTGAACGAACCGTCCGTGGTCGCCATTCGTAGCCACGGCAGCCAGAAGAGCGTGGTAGCGGTCGGTACCGAAGCCAAACGCATGCTGGGCCGCACTCCGGGCAACATTGCCGCCATTCGTCCGATGAAGGACGGCGTGATCGCCGACTTCAGCGTCTGCGAGAAGATGCTGCAGTACTTCATCAACAAGGTGCACGAGAACAGCTTCCTGCAGCCCAGCCCGCGCGTGCTGATCTGCGTGCCGTGCAAGTCCACCCAGGTGGAACGCCGCGCCATCCGTGAATCGGCCCTGGGTGCCGGCGCACGCGAGGTGTACCTGATCGAAGAACCGATGGCAGCCGCCATCGGCGCCGGCCTGCCGGTGGAAGAGGCCCGTGGTTCCATGGTCGTCGACATCGGCGGCGGCACCACCGAGATCGCCCTGATCTCCCTCAACGGTGTGGTCTACGCCGAATCCGTCCGCGTTGGCGGCGATCGCTTCGACGAAGCCATCGTCACCTACGTGCGCCGCAACTACGGCAGCCTGATCGGCGAATCCACCGCCGAGCGCATCAAGCAGGAAATCGGCACCGCCTTCCCGGGCGGCGAAGTCCGCGAAGTCGACGTCCGTGGCCGCAACCTGGCCGAAGGCGTGCCGCGCAGCTTCACTCTGAACTCCAACGAAGTGCTCGAAGCGCTGCAGGAGTCCCTGGCGACCATCGTCCAGGCGGTCAAGAGCGCCCTGGAACAGTCCCCGCCGGAACTGGCTTCGGACATCGCCGAGCGCGGCCTGGTGCTGACCGGTGGCGGCGCGCTGCTGCGCGACCTGGACAAGCTGCTGGCGCAGGAAACCGGCCTGCCGGTGATCGTCGCCGAAGACCCGCTGACCTGCGTCGCCCGTGGCGGCGGCAAGGCGCTGGAGATGATGGACCGTCATTCGATGGACCTGCTTTCCACCGAATAAGGTGGAAGGTCCTGTAAAGGTCGGTTGACGTTTCGCCCGTGCTGGTGAAACTTCAACCGACCTTGCACAGCTAGGAGCCGGTCATCAAACCGATATTCTCCAAAGGGCCCTCGCTGGGTGCGCGCCTGCTGGTGCTCGCTGTCCTGTCGGTCGCCTTGATGGTGGTCGATGCCCGCTTCGATTATCTGAAACCGGTACGCAGCCAGCTGGGCCTCGTGCTGAGTCCCTTCTATGGTATCGCCGATATCCCCGTTCGCGCCTGGGAAGGGGTTCGCGACCAGTTCACCAGCCGCAGCGAGCTGCTGGCCGAGAACGAGCGCCTGAAGGCCGAGCAGCTGCTGATGCAGCGCCGCCTGCAGAAGCTGGCAACGCTTACCGAACAGAACGTACGCCTGCGCGAACTGCTCAACTCCTCCGCACTGGTCGATGACAAGGTGCTGGTGGGCGAGCTGATCGGCGTCGACCCGAACCCCTTCACCCAGCGCATCCTGATCGACAAGGGCGAGAAGGACGGCGTGTTCCAGGGCCAGCCTGTGCTCGACGCCAGTGGCCTGATGGGCCAGGTGGTCGAGGTCATGCCCTACACCGCGCGCGTGCTGCTGCTGACCGATACCACCCATAGCATTCCGGTGCAGGTGAACCGCAATGGCCTGCGCGCCATCGCCGTGGGCACCGGCAACCCGGAACGCCTGGAGCTGCGCTACGTCGCCGATACCGCCGATATCAAGGAAGGCGATCTGCTGGTCAGTTCCGGCCTCGGCCAGCGCTTTCCGGCCGGCTATCCGGTAGCGGTGGTGAAGGAAGTGCTGCACGACACCGGTGGGCCTTTCGCCACCATTCGCGCCGTACCGACCGCCAAGATGAACCGCAGCCGCTACGTGCTGCTGGTGTTCAGCGACAGCCGTACCCCCGAACAGCGCGCCACCGATGCCGCCGAAGCCCAGGCGGAGGCCGACCGCAAGGCCGCCGAGTCCGGCGCGCCGGCACAACCAGCAC
>NZ_JBGLYK010000237.1:0-8223 GCF_047304025.1 Pseudomonas sp. Pseusp97
GCCATGCTCGCCGGCTCGCCGCCCAGCGGGCGCATCACGCTGCGGCTGACCAGCCAGGTGCCGGCCGCCACGCCCACCAGGGTCAGCAGGCCGAGCACGAGGATCTGCCACATCAGCTTGCGCACCGGGGCGAAGGCCTGGGCCTGGTCCATTTCCGCCACCAGCGCCCAGTGCAGGCCGTCCAGGTTCAGCGGGACGAAGGATTTCAGCGCCGGCTCGCTGCTCAGGCCGGCTTCGGTGAGGCGCCCCTGTTCGCCAGCCAGGGCTTTTTCGATGGCCTGGCCGGGCAGGACGGCGGGGCTTTCCTTGTCGCGGCGCACGTGGTGATCGGCGAAGCGCACCGAATCCGAGCGCAGGCTGCCGTCGCCGCCGACCAGGTAGGTCTCGCCGTCGTCGCCCAGGCCCTGGCGGTTCTGCATCACTTCGTTGATCGCCGCCAGCGGCAGTTCCAGCACCAGCAGCAGTTGCAGCTTGCCGTTGTCCTTGATCGGCGCGGCCAGCCATTGCACCGGCTGCTGGTCGTTGGGCGCCTGTTCCAGGTCGCTGATGCTGGCCTTGCCGCTGTCCAGCGCGGTGCGGATGAACTTGCCGAAGGCGGTATCGCGCCATTCCGGCGCGCCGATGTTCTGCTGGTAGTCCACGCCACGGCCGAGGCTGAACACCACCTTGCCGTCGCCGGCCACCAGGCGCAGTTCGCGGTAACCGAAGGTCTTGATGAAGTTCTCGAATACCGGGCGGTCGTAGTTGGCGGTGGTGACCAGGGATTCGCTGTCCAGCCCCGCGTAGTTGCTGCCCAGGTTGGTGGCGAGGCTGCTCAGCTGGTCGTTACGCGCCTTCCAGGCGTCCATCAGCTGGCGCTGCTTGATGCTGGCGACCGCCTCCAGGGCGTTCAGGCTTTGTTCTTCGAGGGCTCGGCTGGCCTGGAGATAGACCACGATGGCCATCACCAGCACGGGGATCAGGCCGACCGAGAGGAAACTCAGAGCAAGTTTGGCGCGCAAGGGCATGGGAGGATTCCGACGAGTCTTGGAATTGTTCTCGCGTGCTTTGCAAGAAGCGTGCGAATTTTTTTACGTCTGTAAATAAATTTGATCAGAAAGGCCGGGGGAGGGCCTATTGCGCGGGTAATGGCGCGTTGCCATTGTTTGCGGGGGGATAGCGTACGGTCGTCCCAGCGGGTCCGGCGGGAGAAACGGAAGGCTCTAGGAAGGGCAATTCGTCACCGGCAGTAACGCCGCCGGAAACAAAAAAGGCGAAGCCATATGGCTTCGCCTTGTTCTGGTGCGCAAAGCCGCGATCAGTGCTTGCGCGGTACCGGCTTGAGCAACTCGGTGGGCGGCATCTCGCAATTGATCTTGCGGCCCAGCAGTTCCTCGATCGGCGGCAGGGCGAAGGCATCGTCCTCGCCGGCGAAGCTGATCGAGGTGCCGGTGCTGCCGGCACGACCGGTACGGCCAATACGGTGCACATAGTCGTCCGGATCTTCGGGCAGGGTGAAGTTGATCACGTGGCTGATGCCGTCGACGTGGATGCCGCGGCCGGCGACATCGGTGGCGACCAGCACGCGGATCTTGCCTTCACGGAAGCCTTCCAGGACCTTGATGCGCTTGTGCTGCGGAACGTCGCCGGACATCTGGGCGGCGCTGATGCCGTCCTTGGTCAGGCGTTCCTCGATGCGGCGCACTTCGTCCTTGCGGTTGGCGAAGACCATCACGCGGGTCCAGTCGTTCTGCGCGATCAGGTTGTACAGCAGCTTGTACTTGTCGCTGCCGGCAACGGCGTAGACGTGCTGCTCGACGGTGTCGCTGGCGACGTTTTCCGGCTCGATCTCGACGATGGCCGGGTCGACCGTCCACTGCTTGGCCAGGTTCATCACGTCGTCGGTGAAGGTGGCGGAGAACAGCAGGGTCTGGCGCTCGCCCTTGTACGGGGTCTGGCGGATGATCTGGCGGACCTGCGGGATGAAGCCCATGTCGAGCATGCGGTCGGCTTCGTCCAGCACCATCACCTCGACCATGTCCAGGTGCACCTCGCCGCGCTGGTTGAAGTCCAACAGGCGGCCCGGGGTGGCGACCAGGATGTCGCAGAAGCGCGATTCCAGGGTGCGCAGCTGCTTGTCGAAGTCCATGCCGCCGACGAAGCTCATGACGTTCAGGCCGGTGTACTTGGCCAGGCCGATGGCGTCGTTGGCGATCTGCACCACCAGCTCGCGGGTCGGCGCGATGATCAGAGCGCGCGGCTCGCCCATGTAGCGCTCTTTGGGCGGCGGGGTCTGCAGCAGCTGGGTGATGATCGAGATGAGGAACGCGGCGGTCTTGCCGGTGCCGGTCTGGGCGCGACCGATGGCGTCCTGGCCACGCAGGGTGAAGCCCAGTACCTGCGCCTGGATCGGCGTGCAGTAGGGGAAGCCCAGGTCGTGGATGGCGTGCATCAGGCGCGGGTCGAGGTTGAAGTCGTGGAAACGCGTCTTGCCTTCGGCCGGCTCGACCACGAAGTCTTCCAGCTTCCAGTTGTCCACCACCGGCGGGCGCGGCTTGCGCTCGCGGCGCGGTTTCGCCTCGCGGGGCTTGTCGGCGCCTTCGGCCTTGGCATGCTCGTGCTTCGGAGCCTGTTCGCGTTTTTCGCCGCGTTCGCCTTTTTCGGAACGCTCGGCGCGGGGTTTGTCGCTCTTCGGACCGCGGGCCGGCTTCTCGGCGGCATCGGCAGAGTCGCCTTGCGGACGCGGATTGCGCGGTTTGCGCGGACGCTTTTCACCGCTCTGGGCGGGCTGGGAGGCAGCGGGAGCGGGGGCTGCCGGCGTGGTGACGGGCTGCTCGCCATCACCCTTGCTGAAGATTTTCTTGAGTGCTTTGAGCACGGTGATCTCGTACTGGTTAAGGAATGAACGGCCGCCAGTGTAATGCAAGATGCCCGCAGGGCGAAGTGCCACGGGCATCCTGCCTATTGACTTGGGCTACGGAAGGTTCTCCAGCAACAGCCGGCGCACGTTGCCGCCCATGATCGCGGCGATGTCGGCGTTGCTGAAACCGGCCTTGGCCAGGCCCTGGGTCAGCTGTGCGAGGCCGGTGGTGTCGAAGGGCGCATTCACCGCACCGTCGAAATCCGAACCGAGCGCGATGTGTTCGACGCCTACCTTGTCGGCGGCATAGCGCATGGCTTTGACGATGGCGGCGACGGAAGTCTCGCAGACCGCGCCGTCCCAGTAGCCGATGCCGATCACCCCGCCGGTGTTGGCGATACCGCGCAGGTGCGCGTCGGTCAGGTTGCGCGGGCCGGGGCAGGTGCCGGCGACGCCGGTGTGGGAGACGATCACCGGCCGCCTGGCGATGGCCAGCACGTCGTCGATCAGCGGGCGCGAGGCGTGGGCCAGGTCGATCAGCATCTTCCTGTCTTCCAGGCGCGGGACTACCTCGCGGCCGAACGCGGTCAGGCCGCCTTTCTTCAGGCCGTGGGCAGAGCCACCGACTTCGTTGTCGAAGAAGTGGGTCAGGCCCATGATGCGGAAGCCCGCGTCGTACATCCGGTCGATGTTCTCGAGCTTGCCTTCGAGCGGGTGCAGGCCTTCGGTGGCGAGCACGCCGGCGAGCTGTTTCGGGTCCTTCTGCCAGGCGGCGAGGTAGCGGTTGAGGTCGTCGCGGCTACGGATGAGGGTCAGCTTGCCCTGGCTGTCGGCGGCGGCCTTGTCCAGCAGTTCGCCCTGGTAGAGCGCTCGCTCCAGCAGGCTGTTCCAGGTGCGCGCCGGCCAGCGCTGGGCGATGGCCAGCGGGGTGATGTTGTCGCTGTCGGCGCTGTTGCTTTCGTAGTTCAGGCCGCGCGGCGTCTTGGTGACGGTGGAGAACACCTGCAGGCCGACGTGGCCTTCGAGCAGGCGCGGCAGGTCGGTGTGGCCGTGGTCGTGGCGGTCCAGCAGGTTGCGGTCCCAGAGCAGGGCGTCGTCGTGCAGGTCGGCGACGAACAGGGTCTGGTGCAGCGCCTGGGCCTCGGGCGAGGCGGGGTAGGGCGGCGGGCTGGCCACGGTGTTCATCTTCCGGTCCAGGTAGCCCGGCAGGTTGAAGAAGATCCCCAGGCCAACGGCCAGCAGGATGAGCAGGACGATCAGCAGTTTGCGCATGTCAGCTTCCCAGCTTTGTTATTGGTTTTGTTGCGGGCGCAATCTAGCAGAAGGGCGGGCGAAGGGAAGCGGGACTCAGCCGCAGAGACAGTTGCGGCCTTTCTGCTTGGCCTGGTAGAGCGCGCTGTCGGCGCGCAGGATCAGGCTCGGCAGGTTTTCCTGGATGTCCATCTCGGCCAGGCCCAGGGAGACGGTGACGCCGGGCAGTACGCCGACCGGCGAGTAGAAGGAGGAAACCTGCTCCAGGCTCTGGCGCAGGCGGTTGCCGATGCGCCGGGCTTCCTCGATGCCGATTTCCGGCAGGAGGATGACGAACTCCTCGCCGCCAAAGCGCGCCATGCTGTCCTTGGGCCGCAGCTGGCTGCGCAGGGTGTGGGCGACCAGGCAGAGCGCGTAGTCGCCGGCCAGGTGGCCGTGCTCGTCGTTGTAGTTCTTGAAGTGGTCGACATCGAGCATGAGCATGCACATGGGCTGTTGGTTGAAGGCGCAGCGCGTGCTCTCGCGGTCGTAGATGTGCTCCAGCCAGCGCCGGTTGAACAGCCCGGTGAGGGTGTCGATGTTGGCGTTCTGCTCGGTGTCGAGAATGATCCGGTTGCCCTGGCGCACCCGTTCGCAGAGCACCGAAAGCAGATTCTGCATGACCTGCGGCGAATGCTCGAACAGGCCGATCAGCGCCTCGCGGTGCAGGCGCAGCACGGTGGTCGGTTCGCTGGCGACGACGTAGGCCGAAGGGTGGTCGCTGTCGATGAAGCTGATCTCGCCGGCGCAGTCACCCGGATGCAGGGTGCTCACCGGCTGGTTGTCCAGCGAACCCAGGTAGACCGTCAGGTGCCCGCTCAGCACCATATAAAGGAAGTGATTGCGGTTGAATGGCGACAGCAGGATTTCGCCGCGCTCCAGTTCGCAGGCGCGGAAGTCCTTGAGCAACTGTTGCAGGTTGGCCGCGGCCACGTTCTGGAACAGACGCAGGTGCTGGAGCTGGCGGATGTCCTCGTTCCACTGCGCAGCTTTCATGGTGCAGCGGGGATCGGACGGAAGCTGATGATGTGCACGACTGACTCTCCCTGTAGTCCTCTTCGCACATTGAGCCATCAGTATTAGTCAGATTTGACTACTGGCAATTCGCACCCAGGCCCGGCCGACCGGCGGTCGGCCGGGTGTTTCATCAGCTTTCCAACAGCTCCACGTGCACCGCGTAACCGCCCAGACGGTCGGCCAGCGCGGCGCGTGAGTCTAGGTCGAGGCCGCCGACGAAAAGTCGCGCCTTTTGCCCATGGCGGTCATCGGAGATCACCTCGATGCGCGGGGGTGGAGAGAGGTGCCGGGTTTCGTCCTCGAGGACGCGACGAATGGCATCCAGGCGCAGCGCCGGCTTGAAGGTCTTGCCCACTGCCGTGACCGGGATGGCATCCAGCAGCCAGACATCCTTGGGCACCGCCGCGCGCTCGGGTACATGCTGCGCCGCGTGCTCCAGCAGCTCCGCCTCGCTCGCCTGCATGCCCGGCTTGAGCTGGATGTACACCACCGGCAACTCGCCGGCCTTCAGGCACGGCTTGCCCACGGCGGCAGCCAGGGCTACGGCGGGGTGGCGGTGCAGGGCTTCCTCGATCATCTGCGGGTCGATGTTGTGGCCGCCACGGATGATCAGGTCCTTGCTGCGGCCGGTGAGCCAGATGTAGCCGTCGGCGTCGATGCGGCCCAGGTCGCCGGTGTTGAACCAGTCGCCGTCGACCCAGATGTCCTTGTTCTTGCTGGCCTGCAGGTAACCCTTGAACACGGTGGGTCCGCGCAGGCAGATGTTGCCGATCTCGTCCACGACAGCGTCGCGCAGGTACTGGCCGTCGCCGTCGAGGATCACCGACTTCAGTTCGCAGTAGGGCAGTCGCAGGCCGATGGAGCCGGGCCGGCGCTCGCCGCCGCGCGGGTTGCAGCTGGTGCCGCAGGTGCCTTCGGTCATGCCGTAGCCTTCGATGACCTTCAGGCCCGTCTTGGCCTCGAACTGGCGGATCAGCTCCACCGGCATCGGCGCCGCGCCGCACAGGGCGAAGCGCAGGCTGGAAAGGTCGCGGCCTTCGCTGGGCACCTGCAGCAGGGCGGCATAGATGGTCGGTACGCCGCTGAAACTGGTCACCTTGTAGCGCTCCACCAGCTTCCAGAAGTCCTGGATCAGCGTCGGGTTGCGATAGCCCTGGGGGCCGGCCAGCAGCACTTCGCCGCCGCGCATGAAGGGCGCAAGGCCAGTGACCATCACGCCGTTGACGTGGAACAGCGGCAGGCCGCAGAGAAGCACGTCGTTGCCGTCGTAGTCGGAGTTCAGGCCCATGATCTCGGCCATCGCCACTTCGTTGAAATGGCTGTGCGGCGCGAGCTTGGGCGTGCCGGTGGTGCCGCCGGTGTGGAAGTAGGAGGCGACTTCGTCCGGGCCGATCACCCGGCCGCTCTCCAGACGGTCCGCCGGGCACTGGTCGAGCAGTTCGTCGAAGTCCAGCACGCCATCGGGCAGCGCGCCACGGGCGGCCTTGATCGCCGAGCGCTGTGGCTCGGGCAGCAGGTTGGCGATGTCGACGGTGACGATGGCGTTCAGCTCCGGCAGGTGCTCGCGCAGGCCGGCGACCTTGTCCCACAGGTCTGTGCCCGGGAAGGGCGCCAGAGTAACGAGTACACGGGAGTCCGCCGCGCGTACCAGTTCGGCGATGTGCTCCGGGTCGAGCAGCGGGTTGATCGCGTTGACGATCCCTGCCGCTTCGCCGCCCCAGATCACGTAGTGGGTCTGCGGCAGGTTCGGCAGCAGGAACGACACCGCGGTGCCGGGCCTGACGCCCAGACGGTGGAAGGCGTTCGCCGCCTGGGTGACGCGGGCGAACAACTGCTCGTAGCTGACCTTGACCGGCTCCTCAGCCGCCGAACCCTGCAGCAGGAAGCTCAGGGCGGTGGAGGGGCCGAACTGCTGCGCCGAGCGGCGCAGCAGTTCATAGGTGTTGGGCGGCAGGTCGCGCTCCTGCAGGGGGACCTGTTCCAGGGCTTCGACGTCACGCAGGCTGCTGATCGGGGCGTTCATGCTTCTTCTTGTTCTCCGCAGGGTCAGGGGATCACAGGCGCTCCCGCAGCCAGGCGCCGATATCGCCGAGTTCCTCGTTGCTCACTTCGTGGCTCATCGGGTAGGTGCGCCACTGGGCGGGCACCTCGTTGGCCTGCAGGAAGTCGTACGCGGCGCGGCCCATGGCCGGCGCCACCACGTCATCGAAAGTGCCATGCAGGCAGAGAGCCGACAGTTGTCTTTTTGTAGCCGGCAGGCTTATGCCGTCGCTGAATGTCGGGCCATAGGTGGACAGGGCCATGACCCCGCCCAGCTCGCCGTCCCAGCGCAGGTAGCCGGTGTGCAGCACCACGGCGCCGCCCTGGGAGAAGCCGGCGAGGAAGATGCGTTTGGGCGCGATGCCCTGGTCGAGCTGCCCCTGGATCAGCGCGATCACGCTGTCGGCCGAGGCTTCCAGTTGCGCCTCATCGATGGCGCGGGCCGGGGCCATGGCGAGGATGTCGTACCAACTCGGCGCGGGCATGCCGTTGAATACGGTGACCGGGCGGGTCGGCGCCTGGGGCAGGATGAAGCGGGTCGACTTGAAGCTGCGCTGCAGCATCTGTGCTACCGGCTCGAAGTCGTAACGGTCGGCGCCCAGGCCGTGCAACCAAATGACGCAGGAGTCGACGCTCTGGCTGGGTTCTAGGATCAGGGGCTGGGTCATGGAGGCTCCAGGATGGGGCAGGCGCTCTAGTAAGGGGCGCTGCGCGGGAAAGAGGGTGGAGAGACGATGCAAGAAGATGTCGCATGGCCATAACTTGTGGGACTTGACTGCAGGAAATTGCGCGAAGGTTCCTGGGCTGGTACGCCCCTTGCTATCGCAACTGTCAGGCTGTGCGGCCCCACTTCCGGTAACACTGTACCGACCCCATCCGGAAAGCTGTACCGGAAGTGGCGCCGCGAAAGCCTTGGGCTGTTTCAGGGCCCGGGGGGGGGGGGGGGGGGGGGGGGGGGCGCCCGGCCGGGGGGGGCGGGGCGCGGGCGGACGAGGGTGGGTGGGGGGGGGGGGGGGGGCGGCGGCCGCGGGGGGGGG
>NZ_JBGLYK010000238.1:0-8035 GCF_047304025.1 Pseudomonas sp. Pseusp97
CGTCCCGCCAGCTGCGGCGAAACCACGGTGCCCGCCGGCCCGCGTGCCAGCAGGTAGCCCTCGCTGGTCAGCAACTGGTAGGCCAGCTCCACGGTGCCGCGCGCCACGCCCAGTTCGCCGGCCAACCCGCGCACCGGCGGTACACGCTCGCCGGGACGCAGCGCACCGCGGGTGATGGCATCGCGGATGCGCTCATAGAGCTGGCGGTAGATCGGCAGCTCGTGGCTCGGGTCCAGCGGCTGGCGGAGCGAAACAGGGGATGCGGTCATGGCCTGGGAATTCAGGGGGCAAGTAGAGGGTTTGACTATGCCATGACCGGCATCAAGTCGTCCCGGCGGCCGCGATGCAGGATCAGCGTCTAGGCTTGCAGGCAGTGTTGAAAAGCGGAGGACGCGACTCCATCTGCTGTTGCAGAACCCGTTTTTTCCACCTGTTCGCCTCGCAGTGCGCGCAGCGGCTCCGGCTGCCCGCGCGATCCCTTTCGTGTACCAGGCGCCGACAGGTCCAACGCATGTGAGGAGTGACCCCTACCGATGGAATTCAAGGATTACTACGCGGCGCTCGGGGTAGCCCCCGACGCCGACGAGAAGGCGATCAAGACCGCCTACCGCAAGCTCGCGCGCAAGTACCACCCGGACGTCAGCAAGGAGCCGGACGCCGAGGCGAAGTTCAAGGACGTCTCCGAGGCCTACGAAGTGCTGAAAAGCCCGGAGAAGCGCGCCGAGTACGACGAACTGCGCCGCTATGGCTCGCAGGGGCCGCAGTTCGAGGCGCCGCCCGGCTGGCAGCCGCGCGGTGGTTTCGACGGCCCGCCGCCGGGGCACGAGCAGGATTTCAGTTACTTCTTCGAGCAGATATTCGGCGCCCGCCCCGGCGGCTCCCACGGCGGCTTCGGCGGTGCGCGCCAGCCGCAGGCCCATCGCGGCCAGGACGTGGAGATGGAGGTCCCGCTGTTCCTCGAGGAAACCCTCTCCGGCGACAGCCGGCCGATCAGCTTCAGCCTGCCCAGCTACGACGAATACGGCCGCAAGCTGCCGCCGCAGAACAAGACGCTGAACGTGAAGATTCCCGTGGGCACCGTCGACGGCGAACGCATCCGCCTCAAGGGGCAGGGCGCGCCGGGTATCAATGGCGGACCGGCGGGCGACCTGTACCTGGCGATCCGCCTGGTGCCGCACCCGGTCTTCGACGTCGAGGGTCGCGACCTCATCGTCACCGTGCCGGTGGCGCCGTGGGAAGCGGCGCTCGGCGCCAAGGTGGAAGTGCCCACGCTGGGCGGCCGGATCAACCTCGGCATCCCGGCCAACAGCCAGGCCGGCCAGCGCCTGCGCATCAAGGGCAAGGGCCTGCCGAACAAGGGCGAGGCCGCCGCCGGCGATCTCTACGCCGTGCTCAAGGTGGTGATGCCGAAGACGGCGGACGAAGCGACCCGCAAACTCTGGGAAGAACTGGCTGCCAAGGCGGCCTTCGACCCCCGTGCCGATTGGGGTAAACGCGCATGACGACGACAGTGATGGTGGTGGACCTCGACGAGCTCTGCCAGTCGGTGAACCTCCCCCGCGACGTGCTCGTCGAGATCGTCGAGGTGGGTATCGTGGAGCCCCGCGAACAGCGCGCGGGGCATTGGCTCTTCGATTACCAGGCGGTCAGCGTGGTGCGCCGCGCGGTGCGCCTGCGCCGCGAGTTCGAGCTGGACTGGCCGGGCATCGCCCTGGCGCTGCGCCTGCTGGACGAAGTGGACGAACTGCGTGCGGAGAATCGCTATTTGCGCCAGCGCTTGGCGCGATTGCTGGAGGAGTGAGGCTGGCCGGTTACTGGGCGGCGGTCAGGGCGTCCAGCGGGATGAACTGCACCAGGCCCAGGATGGGCGCTGCGAGGATGCCTTGCACATAGTTGATCCCGCTGCGCCGCAGGCTTTCGTTGGTCATCTGCGCCAGCAGTTCCAGGCGGCCGATCATGCGGCCGAACTCGCGCTCGAAGGACAGGTTGCGCCCGCTGGCGCTGATCTCGTTGGACAGCAGCAGCGGCTGGCCTTGCGCGTCGGTGCGACTGGCCAGCAGCCAGGCCGCCACCTCGATGTTCCAGGCGGCATTGGCGGTCATCTGCGGGTTCAGCCCGCTGAGCAGGTGCTGGGTGTCGGTACCGCCGTAGAGTTCGAAGAGCATGCTGCCGAGCCCGTAGATCAGCGCGCCGGCGCGGTCGCCGTGAAAGCCGGCGTCGAAGGCCAGGGGCAGGGCGGCCACCGATTGCCTGCCGCCCAGCCCGGGCAGCGGCTGCTGGTTGCGGATGGCGTCCATGACGCCTTGGCGCGCTTGTTCCCGTGAGGCTGCACCGGTCTTCTTCCATTGTGCGGGGTTGCGCTTGTAGAGCTTGTCGAGCAGCAGCGACAGGCTCTCGAGGTTGTCGCGCATCGCCAGGTTGGCGGCGCGGTTGGCGTCGTTCTGCAACAACTGCCCGGAACTGAAGCCCACGCCGTCGACGTCCTTTTTCACCGGTGGCGAAGTGCAGCCGGCGAGCAGGGCGAAGACGCAGAAGCAAGAGGAAAGGCGGCGCAGCATCGGCGGTCCGGGCGCGGAAAGCGGGCCTGAACCATGGCGTGGGAAGCAGCGTGGGGCCAGCCGGAAGGAAGGCGAATGCCTGATGCCGCAGCGGCTTGCGACCGGCTACTCAGAATGGCGCGAAGGGAAAGCGCCGGCAGGGGCCGGCGCGGGGGGCGATCAACGCGGCTGGTTCTGTTCGATCCAGGCGGAGAAGGCCTCGATGATGCTCTTCAGGAAGGGCTCGGTCTTCTCCGACAGCTTGCCGGCATCGTCGAAGAAGCTGCCGGCGCCGCCCAGGTAGGCTTCGGGCTGCTGCAGTACCGGCATGTTGAGGAACACCAGCGACTGGCGCAGGTGATGGTTGGCGCCAAAGCCGCCGATGGCGCCCGGCGAGGCGCTGACCACCGCGCAGGGCTTGGCGTTCCAGGCACTCTTGCCGTAGGGGCGCGAGCCGACGTCGATGGCGTTCTTCAGCACGCCGGGCACCGAGCGGTTGTACTCGGGCGTGACGAAGAGCACCGCGTCGGCGCGGGCGATGCGCTCGCGGAAGGCGCTGTAGCTGGCAGGCGGGGTGCCCACGTCGAACTCCTCGTTGTACAGCGGCAGGTCGCCGATCTCCACGATCGTCAGTTTCAGGTTGGCCGGCGCCAGGTCGGCGAATGCCTTGGCGATCTTGCGGTTCAGGGATTCCTTGCGCAGGCTGCCGACGACCACGGCAACATCGAAGACTTGGCTCATGACGACTCCTCAGGATCGGGGTATTGAGCCGTTTGTTATAGACGATGAGCGTGACATTGCGCGGACATGGATCAAGCTTCGGCAATCATGTCCCAGTCATTCTGCGCAATCTTGGCTCTGTGGGGTGGGGCATGACGTCACTAGAGTGACAGCATGTCCAAGCCGCCCGATCCGAGGTCCCCATGTGCATGAAAGTCTTCTTCGCCGGCGCCAGCGGCGCCATCGGTCAGCGCCTGCTGCCGATGCTGCTGGAGCGCGGCTACCAGGTGCTGGCGATCAGTCGTTCTGCGCAGCGTGCCGCCGCGCTGGAGGCCGCCGGGGCGCGGGCGATGGTGCTGGATGTTTATGACGCGCCAGCCCTGCATGCCGCCATGCTGGAGTTCCAGCCGCGCTGGGTGATCCACCAGCTCACCGACCTGCCGGCCGGCCTCGACCCCGCCCTGATGCCCGCTGCCCAACCGCGCAATGCGCGCGTGCGCCGCGAAGGCACCGCCAACCTGGTGGCGGCGGCCCGTGCCGCCCGGGTCGAGCGCATGGTGGCGCAGAGCATCGCCTGGGCCTACGCGCCGGGCGAGCTGCCGCTGCACGAAGAGCAACCGCTCGACCTGGATGCAGCAGGCCCGCGCGCCATCAGCGTCGGCGGCGTCGCCGCGCTCGAAGAAGCAGTGCTCGGTGCCCGGCCCATGGAAGGCATCGTGTTGCGCTACGGCCGGCTCTACGGGCCCGGCACGGGGACCAATGCAGCAGACCCGGAGCTGTCTGTGCATGTCGACGATGCCGCCCGCGCCGCTCTGCTGGCGCTGGAGTGGGGCGCGCATGGCGCCTACAACATCGCCGAACAGGACATCGCCGTCAGTTCGGCCAAGGCGCGCCATCGCCTGGGCTGGCAGCCGGGGTTTCGCCTGGCGGGAGTGCCGGCATGAACCTCGCAGCGAGACTTGATGCCCGCGCCGGACTGGTGCTGGCTGTTGCCGCAGCCGCTGGTGTGCTGATCTGGCAGGCCGGGGCGCGGCCGGCGGTGAGTCTTGCGCAAAGCCATGCAGGGCATTCCGCCAGCGCGCGCCCGGCCACGCAGGTGACGCGCCTGTCCTGCGAGCCGCTGGCCGACATGCCCGGCAAGGTCGTGACCACCCTGCAGGTGGACTTCCCGCCCAACGGCTACACCCCGGCGCACCGCCATCCCGGCGCGGTGACCGCCATTGTGCTCAGCGGCCAGGTGCGCTCGCGGATGCAGGGCCTTCCAGCGCAGACTTACAGCGCCGGCCAGACCTGGTTCGAGCCCAGCCGCGAGCTGCACCTGTTCGCCGAAAACCCCAGCTCCAGCGAGCCCGCGCGCCTGCTGGCGGTGATCGTCAGCGACGCCAACTGCGGCCCGCTGCTGATCCCCGAGCCGAACCCTGACCAACACCCCTGATGCTTCGCGAAAGGAGATTCGCATGACCCCGCTCACCCCCTTCAGCGCCGCCCAGCTCGACGCCACCCTGGCGCGCCTCGGCCTGCCTGCGGAGCGCCTCGCGCCGACGCTGGAGAACCTCGACCGGCTGATCGTCGCCGCGCTGCATCACCTGCCCTTCGAGAACCTCGACGTGCTGCTGGACAAGCCCATCCTGATCGAGCCGGACGCGGTGTTCGCCAAGGTCGTCGAGCAGGCGCGCGGCGGGTACTGCTTCGAGCTGAACAGCCTGTTCGCCCGCCTGCTGGCCAGCCTGGATTACCGCGTGACGCTGCTGGTGGGCCGGGTGCGCTGGGGCTTGCCCGCAGATGCGCCGCTGACGCCGCAGACGCACCTGCTGTTGCGCGTCGATCTGTCCGAAGGGGCGCATCTGGTGGACATCGGTTTCGGCGGTCCGGCCTCGCCCCGCGCTCTGCCCTTGCAGCTGAACGAAGAACTGGCAGGTGGCTGGCGCATTGCCGGATCGTTCGAGGGCGAACTGGAGATGGCGACGCGCTCGGCGTCCGGGTGGCAGACGCTGTACCGCTTCACCCTGGAGCCGCAGCACTGGGCCGACTATTTCATGCGCAACTGGTACACCTCGACCTACCCGCAGAGCGTGTTCCGCAACTCGCTGCGCGTGGCGCTCAGCGAGAAGGGCGCGCGGCTGTCGCTGTTCAACGGTCAATTCACCCGGCGCGGCGCGGACGGTGAAGTCGAGCAGCGCGGCATCGGGAGTGCCGATGAACTGCTGGGCGTGCTGCGTGAACGTTTCCACCTGCAGGTGGACGCGGCGCAGAGCGATGCGCTGCATCGCCGGCTCGGCCAACTGCTGCTCGCGTAGGGTTATTCGCCCGCGGCGGTGGCCGGTACGTCAGGCGCCATGCCGATGGCCAGCCGCACGATGCGCCCCGGCAACTCATTGCGTTGCAGCGAGCCACCGGGCGGGCCTTCCAGCCAACTGCCCATGAGGTCGGAGGCCTGGCATTGCAGGGTGCGCTGCTTCATCAGCAGGTCACCGGGCACCGGCTGCAGCCAGCGGCAGCGACCGTCGAAGATGCGCACGCCCCTGTCCGGCATGCGTCGGGCGGAGTCGGCGAGGCGGTCGTGGAATTCCAGAGTGGCGAAGGCCTGGTCGGGCGCACGAAGGCTGCCGGCGAGATCGGCGGAGTCGCCGTCCAGCTGGATCCGGATACGGCTGAGTTCCCGCGTGCAGCCGCCCTCGTGCGTGCTCAGCGGCACCTGGAAACTGACCCGGTGCGGCCGCTCGCTGTGGCCCGGCGTTTCGAAGAGGCGGTGAACCACCGTCCGGCCCGCCGAGCCCCCGCAACTGGCGCCGCTGTACTGCGCATCGCCGGTGAGCTGGAAGTCGCCCGGCAGGTCGGCTTCGAAAGTGAACTCGTGGCTCGTGCAGCCACTCAGCCCGAGGGTCGCCATGACGGAGAGCAACCGCCACAGGCGGCGGTCGAGGAAGCGCGGAAGCATGGGGAAGTCCTGCGGCAGTCGAGGCTGCGCAGGAGCATCCGCCGATCACCTCAGGGGCTGAATCGGAAGGCGCCGAACCGCTTGTAGGAATGCGCTCAGCCGATCATTCCGAAACCGCGCGCCATCAAGCTCGCCAGCAGCGGCAGGATCAACAGGGCCAGCAGCTCCACGCGGATGGTCATGATCACCAGCTTCGCCTGGCGTTCGCTGGGCACCGGGACGCGCCCGGCCTTGAGCTCGTTGCGCCAGTTGAGGAAGGTCATGGTCGGCAGGATCGACAGCAGCGCCACCAGCACGAACAGGCCGATCTTGGCGTGGAACAGGCTGTTGTGCAGGTAGTAGTCCGCGCCCTTGGCGAACCAGACGACCCGCGCCGCGCCGGTCAGCAGCACCACGCCGGCGCAGGCACCGCAGGCCAGGTCGACAATCACCAGGCTGCGCGCCCGCGACAGGTCCAGCGGCAGGCGGAACAGCTGGTGCTCCAGCACCAGCAGGGCGAACAGGATGAAGATCGACAGGTAGTGCAGGTACGCGGCGATGGCTTGGGCCATGGGTGGGTCCTCTGCTGGGGCCTTTGTGGATCAGGCTGAAGCCGGCGGCGAGCTGAAATTCACCCGGTCGCGCCCGGCCTGCTTGGCACTGTAGAGCGCGGCATCGGCGCGTTCCAGTGCCTGGTCGACCTGCTCTTCCCTGGCCAGCAGCGTGCAGCCGATGCTCAGGCTGACCGGCAGCGGGCCGCTGGCCAGGGCCACGGGTTCATTGCCGATCAGCTGGCGCACGCGCTCGGCGATCCGCTGCAGTTCCTCGCTGTCCTTGACCCGCAGCAGGGCGACGAATTCCTCGCCGCCCTGGCGCACCAGCAGGTCCTCCGGGCGCAAGGCGGCGCGCAGGCGCCGGGCGCATTCGCGCAGCACCTGGTCGCCGCCGGCGTGGCCGTGCCGGTCGTTGATGGATTTGAAATGGTCGAGGTCGGCGTAGATCACTCCGAGCTCGGCCTGGTGCTCCCGCGCCAGGCGGCATTCGCGTTCCTGGAAGGTGGCCAGCGCGCCGCGGTTCCACAGCTGGGTCAGCGGGTCCAGCAGCGCCTTGCGCTGTTCACGGTCCATCTCCACGCGCAGGTCGCGGTTGCTCTGGATCAGGCTGCGCAGCTGCAGGTAGCCCTCGGCGAGCGTGGCCAGGTCGCGGAAGTTCGCCTGCTGGGCGGCACTGAGAGTGCGCGGCCTTGGATCGACCATGCACAGAGTGCCGATCGCCTGGCCATTGCCGGCGCGCAGCGGGCGCCCGGCGTAGAAGCGGATGTAGGGCGGGCCGAGCACCAGCGGATTGTCGGCAAAACGCGGGTCGCGCTTGGCGTCGGGCACCAGCAGGGTGCCTTCGCCGAGAATGGCGTAGCCGCAGAAGGAGACGTCGCGCTCGGTCTCGTTGGCGTCCAGCCCGACCTTGGCCTTGAACCACTGACGGTCCTGGTCGATCAGGCTGATCAGCACGGTGTCGACCTGTGCCAGGTCCTGGGTGAGCTGTACCAGCGTATCCAGGTAATGCTCGGCCGGGGTGTCGAGCAGGTTCATCGCATCCAGGGTCTGCTGACGCAGGGATTCGTCAGTGGGAATGGGACAAGCCGGCATGGATTCTCCTCAGAAATTCAGGGGCTGGCGGGTGCCTGCCAGGCATCCTGGCGCGTCAGTCGCCAGGCGTAGGCCGCGAGGATCAAGCCTCGCAGCAACATGAAACACAGGAAGGTTAGCCACAAACCATGATTTCCCCAGCCCTGCAGGGCAAGGCCCAGCGGCAGGCTGGCAGCGCAGGCGAGCAGCATGGCGTTGCGCATCTCGCGGGCGCG
>NZ_JBGLYK010000239.1:0-8018 GCF_047304025.1 Pseudomonas sp. Pseusp97
TCGGTGCGGGCGAGCCACCCGCCATCCACCAGCGCCCTTCGCAACAGCAGGTGGTCGCCCAGGCATTCCTGGGCGCGCAGCCGCTGGTTGAGCTCGCGCTCGCTCCAGCGCTGCCGTGCCGGCAACCGCGACCACAGCACCCAGAGGCACACCTCGCGGTGGCTGTGCTTCTTCGGCCAGCGCTGCAGGCAGCCGGCGTCATCGAAATAGCGCCGCCATTGCTCGACACGGCGAAAGTCCACCACCGCCTCGGGTTCGGCCCCACGCGTCAATCGCGTCTCGGCCTGATGGCTGGCACGCAGCGCCTGATAGTTGCGGAAGCCCACCGCACGGGCGAGCAGGTTGAGCAGTTCGACATGACCGGGGCGCTCCGGCGAGTCGTCGAGCTGGCGCGCCAGCGATTTCGCCAGGGCCGAGATATCGGGAGCGTGGTAGGGCAAGCGTTGCCTGGACACAGTGCAATCCTCGTTGCGTGCCAAGACCTCGCGAGGAGGTTACCGGGGGTCGCCATTCCGATGCGGCACGGGGAAAGTGTGTCGGATCATCAAGGATGCGGGGAACCGCGCGGCAGGTTTAGCGCTCTCCATACGGAGGCGGCGACGCCTGGGTGAACTGCCGACCGGCGGCCAGCATAGGCCTGTCGCACCGCCCGGGACAAGCCCCGTGTCATCCCACGAGGCTGGTATAGGCTTGCCGGGAGGGATTATTTCGAACAAGGAGTTGCTCGTGAAAGCTCTTGCTGCCGCCGGACTGCTGCTGGCGCTCTGCGCCGCGCAGACCGCGTACGCCGGGGACTGGCAGGTCTGCCAGCTGGAAGTGGAAATCACCCGGGCACTGAAACTGCCTGTGCGGGGTCTGGAGGGCCGGGTGGAGTCGGCCAAGCCGCACGCGGCAGGCACCCAGTGCCCGAGTCCGGGCGAGCTCATCGCCTTCGAACCGGAAAGCGCCGACTGGCAGAGCCGCATCCCGCGCAAGCATTGGCCCGAGCCAGGGCAGCGGGTGTGGATGCGCTACCAGTACCTGGACGGCATCTGCAAGGGCGACGGCAACAGCCGGCCGTGCCGGATCGAGCATTATCCGATGGGGTGGTGACGGGCGCGCATGGCAGGGAGCGCACTTATCGCGGACGATGCCGGCCCCACCGCGCGCCCCCACAAAAAATATCCCCCGTCTGGGTTTACGTCACCCGCGAGATATTTCGCGTTTGACGGGGGAGTGCAGCGCCATGCGGTTCGCGAGCAAGCTCGCTCCTACGAAGATCGCGCCGGCGTTTGGGCGGAACTGTAGGAGCGAGCTTGCTCGCGAACCGTCGCAGCGCCGAGGTTGCAGGCGGAACACCGTGAAGGCCCGCTCTTACCGGTCAGCCGCGCACCAGCCCTTCCATCGCTTCGCGCAGCCGCGCCGGAATCGACACCGGCCGGTTGCTCGCCCGATCCACGAAGACATGCACGAACCTGCCCGCCGCGCAGGCCAGTTCATCGCCCTCGCGGAAGATCGCCAGCTCGTACTGCACCGAGCTGTTGCCCAGCTTGCCGACCCGCAGGCCGACTTCGATCCGCTCGGGGAAGGCCACCGGCGCGAAGTAGTCGCAGCTGGAACTGACCACGAAGCCCACCACCTCGCCGTCGTGGATATCCAGGCCACCGCGCTGGATCAGGTAGGTGTTCACTGCGGTGTCGAAGAAGCCGTAGTAGGTCACGTTGTTCACGTGGCCATAGATGTCGTTGTCATGCCAGCGCGTGGTAATCGGCTGGAAGTGCGCGTAGTCGGCGCGGCTGGGGTGCTGTTCGCTCATCGGATTCTCAGAAGGCGGCTCGGTAGATGGCCAGCGCGTCGTTCTCGCTGACTTCGCGGGGATTATTCACCAGCAGGCGCTGCTGCAGCATCGCATCGGCGGCCAGTTGCGGCAGGCTGCTCTCCGGCACGCCGGCATCGCGCAGGCGCGACGGCAGGCCGCTGCGCGGGCTGAGGTTGGCCAGTTCGGCGATGAACTGTTCGGTGCGGTCGGCATCGCCGCGCAGGCGTTCGCCCAGCAGCAACGGCGCCAGTTCGGCGTACAGCGGGCCGGCGCTGGGCGCATTGAAGCGGATCACCTCGGGCAGCACCAGCGCGTTGCTCAGGCCGTGGGGAATGTGGAAATGCCCGCCCAGCGGGTAGGCCAGCGCGTGCACAGCGGCCACCGGGGCGTTGGCGAACGCCTGACCCGCCAGGCAGGCGCCCAGCAGCATGGCCTGGCGCGCCTCGCGATTGCCGCCGTTGTGCACCGCTTCGTCGAGGTTCAGTGCCAGCAGGCGCAGGGCCTCGCGGGCCAGCAGGTCGGACAGCGGGTTCTTCTTCAACTTGCTGGTGTACGCCTCGATGGCGTGGACCATGGCGTCGATGCCGGTGGCAGCAGTGACTGCCGGCGGCAGGCCGAGGGTGAGGTCGGCGTCGAGCACCGCGAGATCAGGCAGCAGGTGCGGGCTGACCACGCCCATCTTGGTGGTCTCGCCGGTGGTGACGATGGCGATGGGCGTCACTTCCGAGCCGGTGCCGGCGGTGGTCGGCACCTGGATCAGCGGCAGGCGCGGACCGCGGGCATTGCCGACGCCGAAGACGTCCTTCAGCTCCTGTGCGGCCAGCGGATGCGCCAGCAGGGCCACCAGCTTGGCGACGTCCATCGAGCTGCCGCCGCCGAACCCGACCACCAGCTGCGCGGCCATCCGCCGCGCCTGCTCGGTGGCATCCAGCACGATGCTTTCCGGCGGGTCGGCCAGCACCTGGTCGAAGACTTCCACCGCCACGCCGGCCGAAGCGAAGCCGGGCAGCACGCCGTCGAGCATGTTCAGGCGGGTGATGCCGGGGTCGGTGACGATGAGCACGCGCTGGGCGCCGCGTTCGCGGCAGAGTTCACCCAGGCGGGCGGCGGAACCACTTTCGCAGAGAATCTGCGCGGTGGTGGCGAAGCTGAAAGGCTGCATGACGGTCCCCGGTCTTGTCGTTGTACGGCGGAAAATCCGTTGGCCTGCTAGATGGCCAGCTGGGGCAGCATAGCAACGCGGGGCATACCCATGAAACCTTGTACCGCCAGGCGAAACAGTTATTCACAGAATGAATGCTGCGGGCATGCGTCGTTTCGTGGTCGTAGGGAAACATCTGTCCTCGGGCCACCCTCTCCCCCGCCCTCTCCCTTCAGGGAGAGGGTTAGGGAGAGGGAAACCCAGGCACGGGGTATCAGAGAAAGGCCATAGCCCGGCGATGCAAGCCACACGAAAACAAAAAAAGCCGGCATTGCGCCGGCCTTTTCTTCATCGAGGGCAGGTCACACAGCGACCGGCGCCTTGATGTGCGGGTGGGCTTCATAGCCGACCAGTTCGAAGTCCTCGAAGCGGAAGTCGAACAGGTCCTTCACCTCGGGGTTGATCTTCATGGCGGGCAGCGGCAGCGGCTGGCGGGTCAGCTGCAGGTCGGCCTGTTCCAGGTGGTTGGCGTACAGGTGGCAGTCGCCGCCGGTCCAGATGAACTCGCCCGGTTGCAGCCCGGCGACCTGCGCGACCATCAGGGTCAGCAGCGCGTAGCTGGCGATGTTGAAGGGCACGCCGAGGAAGATGTCGGCCGAGCGCTGGTACAGCTGGCAGCTGAGCTTGCCGTCGGCCACATAGAACTGGAACAGCGCGTGGCACGGCGGCAGGGCCATTTCGTCGATCAGCGCAGGGTTCCACGCGGAGACGATCAGCCGGCGCGAGTCCGGGTTGTTCTTCAGCATCTCCATCAGGTTGGCGATCTGGTCGATGTGGCGGCCGTCCGGCGCCGGCCAGGAGCGCCACTGGTAGCCGTAGACCGGGCCCAGGTCGCCGTTCTCGTCGGCCCATTCGTCCCAGATCGAGACGCCGTTTTCCTTCAGGTAGGCGATGTTGGTCGAACCTTTGAGGAACCACAGCAGCTCATGGACGATCGATTTGAGGTGGCACTTCTTGGTGGTCACCAGCGGGAAGCCCTCGGCGAGGTCGAAACGCATCTGGTGGCCGAACACGCTGTAGGTGCCGGTGCCGGTGCGGTCGCTCTTGAAGGTGCCGTGTTCGCGCACGTGGCGCATGAGGTCGAGGTACTGTTTCATCGCTGCGGTTCCACCCGAAAGCCGGTCGGTGAGGCTCTGCGTCGCGGCTCCGGGGTGAGCCGCCGGCAGAACGTTTCGCCCGGCAGAATCTGAACAAGCCGCAATACTAAGGGCCTGGGCCCGGTATCGCCACCCTGGCCGACCAACACCCGATCCGAGCGGCGACAGACCGCGCTCACCCACCGTTTCGCCCGTTGCAGGAGAGGTCGTCATGTCCGAGGCACAGCTGCCCGCCTTCCCCCTTTCGCGCCGCCGCTTGCTGGCGGTGGCCTGTGCCGGCGCCGCGCTGGGCGGCGTGCTCCTCAGCCCCGCCGCGCGCACCTGGGCAGCGCTGACACCGCAAGCGGAGAAGGAGCTGGAAAGCTTCATGACCCTGTCCCAGCGCCTGACCGGGCGCAGCAACCTCGACCCGCGCATCGGCCAGCGCCTGTTCCAGGCTCTGGCACAGCGCGACACCGCGCTCAAGCAGAGCCTGGCCGAGCTGCTCGAACGCCTGGGCGACGCCCCGGACAGCTGGAGCGAGCGCCAGCAATGGCTGGCCCGGCAGATCCTCGGCGGCTGGTACCTGGGACAAATCGGCGATGACACCAGCGCCACGGTCGTCACCTACGAACAGGCACTGATGTTCCGTGCGGTGGACGACGTGCTGGTGATCCGCAGCTATTGCCCGAACAAGCCGGGCTTCTGGGCGGCGCAGCCCACCGAACGGGGGGCCTGAAGATGGCGCAGACGCAACGCGCGGATTTCGTGGTGGTCGGCTCCGGCGTGGCCGGCGCACTGGTCGCCCATCAGCTGGCCCTGGCCGGCAAGGACGTGCTCATTCTCGAAGCCGGCCCGCGCATGGGCCGTTGGGAAATCGTCGAGCGCTTCCGCAACCAGGCGGACAAGTCCGACAACCAGGCGCCCTACCCGTCCAGCTCCCACGCGCCGCACCCGCAATTCAAGCCGGACAACCACTACCTGATCCAGAAGGGCGAACACCCCTACGACGTGCAGTACATCCGCGCCGTGGGGGGCACCACCTGGCACTGGGCGGCGTCCGCCTGGCGCTTCCTGCCCAACGATTTCAAGCTGCGCAGCCTCTACGGCGTGGGCCGCGACTGGCCCATCGAATATGCCGAGCTGGAGCCCTGGTACCAGCGCGCCGAGGAAGAGCTGGGCGTCTGGGGCCCGGTCGACGAGGAACTCGACTCGCCGCGCAGCCAGCCCTACCCGATGCCGCCGCTGCCGCTGTCGTGGAACGAGCAGCGCATCAAGACCCTGCTCAACGCCAACGGCTACCGCGTGGTCACCGAACCGGTGGCGCGCAACAGCCGACCCTACGATGGCCGCCCGACCTGCTGCGGCAACAACAACTGCATGCCGATCTGCCCCATCGGCGCCATGTACAACGGCATCGTCCACGTCGACAAGGCCGAGGCCGCCGGCGCCCGGCTGATCGACAACGCCGTGGTGTTCAAGCTGGAGAAAGGCGAGGCCGGCAGGATAGTCGCAGCGCTGTACAAGGACCCGCAGGGCAACGAAGTGCGCGTCGAGGGCGACACCTTCATCCTCGCCGCCAACGGCATCGAGACGCCCAAGCTGATGCTCATGTCCGAGGTCGGCAACAGCTCGGACATGGTCGGCCGCAACCTCATGGACCACCCCGGCACTGCCGTGCAGTTCTATGCCGACGAGAAGCTCTGGCCGGGGCGCGGGCCGCAGGAGATGACTTCCATGGTCGGCTTCCGCGACGGCGCCTTCCGCAGCGAATACGCGTCGAAGAAGATCCACCTGTCCAACCTTTCGCGCACCGACCAGGTGGCCGCCGAGCTGATCCGCCACGGACCGTTGCTGCTGGGCCATGACCTGGAGGCGAAGATCCGCGACCGCGCCGCGCGCTTCGTGCGTTTCGACAGCTTCCACGAAATCCTCCCGCACCCGGAGAACCGTATCGTGCCCAGCGCCACCGAGCGCGATGCGGTGGGCATCCCCAAGCCCGAATTCACCTATGCAATGGACGACTACGTGCGCAGGAGCGCGGTGCACACCCGCGAGGTCTATGCCCACGCCGCCCAGCTGCTGGGCGGCGAAGAGGTGCAGTTCATCGACAACTTCGCCAACAACAACCACATCACCGGCACGCTGCTGATGGGAGCCGATCCGAAGGATTCGGTGGTGGACTCCCAATGCCGCACCCATGACCATCCCAACCTGTTCATCGCCAGCAGCGGCGTGATGCCCACCGTCGGCTCGGTGAACTGCACCCTGACCATCGCCGCCCTGGCCCTGCGCCTGGCCGAGCACCTGAAGCGGGAGGCCAAGGCATGAAGCGATTCCTGCTGCTCGCCCTGCTGGCCGCGCCGCTGGCCTGCCAGGCTGCCAACGCGCTGGACCCGGCGCCGGCGGAACTGCTGCAACGCGGCGAATACCTGGCCCGCGCCGGCGACTGCGCGGCCTGCCACACCGCGCCGGGCGGCAAGCCCTTCGCGGGCGGCATGCCGTTGGCCACTCCGCTGGGTGCTGTGTACTCCACCAACATCACCCCCGACCCGAAGACCGGCATCGGCAGCTACAGCTTCGACGACTTTTCCCGTGCCGTGCGCGAGGGCGTGGCCAAGGGCGGCACCCGGCTCTACCCGGCGATGCCCTACACCGCCTACGCGAAGATCACCGACGAGGACATGAAGGCGCTCTACGCCTGGTTCCTCGAAGGCGGCGTGCAGGCCGTGGCGCAGCCCAACCAGGATTCCGACATCGCCTGGCCGCTGGACATGCGCTGGCCACTGGCGATCTGGAACCTGCTGTTCCACGACGACAAGGTCTACCAGAACAACCCGAAACAGAGCCCGGCCTGGAACCGCGGCGCCTACCTGGTCCAGGGCCTGGCCCACTGCGGCACCTGCCACACGCCGCGCGGCATGGCGTTCCAGGAGAAGGCGACGGACGAGCGCGGTACCGGCTTCCTCGCCGGCGCCGCGCTGGGCGGCTGGTACGCCTTCAACATCACCCCGGATACCCACAGCGGCATCGGCGGCTGGAGCGACGCGGAGATCGTCCAGTACCTCAGGAGCGGCCGCGTACCGGGCAAGGCCCAGGCCGCAGGCCCCATGGCCGAGGCGGTGGAGCACAGCTTCCAGTACATGACCGACGCCGACCTGCAGGCCATCGCCAGCTACCTGCGCAGCGTGCCGGCGGTCAGCGACGGCGAGCGCAAGGCGCGCTTCGCCTGGGGCGAGCCGGCGGACGATGTGGCCACCCTGCGCGGCCAGGACTTCGCCGCCCGGCAGCACGACGACGGCGCGCGCCTGTACCTGGGCAACTGCGCCAGCTGCCATTCCTGGAGCGGCGAAGGGGTGAAGGACGGTTACTACCCGATGCTGCTGAAGAACAGCGCAGTGGGCGCCCTGCAGCCGGACAACCTGGTGCAGGTGGTGCTCGGCGGCGTGCACCGCAAGGTCGGCAACGACGACGTGTTCATGCCGGGCTTTGCCGGCACGCTGAACGACGAGCAGATCGCGACCCTGGTCAACTACCTCACCGCGCAATTCGGCAATCCCGAGTTGAAGGTCGACAGCGCACGGGTCGCGGAGATTCGCCAGCCCTGAGACCGGTCCAAGCGTTCCGCCGTAGGGCGCGTAACCTGGAACAGGTTATCTGCCGAACTCACAACCACAACGGCGGATAACGCTGGCGCGTTATGCGCCCTACGAAAAAGCGGGCCGGGAGCCCTGGCAAGCAGCCCCGACTGCGAGCGCTGCGCGTTGACAGCCAGCCGCCCCTCGCCGAAGCTGCGCCGGCTTGCCAGAGAACAACGGAAGTCCCATGCCACAGCCCAAGCTGCCCGCCTCCCGCCCGACGCCCCGCCCTCGCCGCGCCTGGCTGGCAGCCTGCGCCGGGGTGCTGCTGGCGGTGACCCTCGGCCTTGGGTGGTGGGTGGACC
>NZ_JBGLYK010000023.1:0-44752 GCF_047304025.1 Pseudomonas sp. Pseusp97
GCTCGCTCCTACAGGGAACCGTGCTTTTCGTAGGAGCGAGCTTGCTCGCGAACCCGGCACAAGCTAAGGCTTGCGCGCCACCAGCGTGGCGCGCAGCGGCGCCGGCAGGCCTTCGATGGTGCGGCTGTGGTCGTCCGGATCGAGGAAGTCCGGCAGCGACTGGTAGCGCATCCACTCCGTCGCCCGCTGTTCTTCCACCGAGGTACGGCTGATATCGACGCTGCGCACGTCGGTAAAGCCCGCGCGGCGCAGCCACAGTTCCAGCGCCGGCACGGACGGCAGGAACCACACGTTGCGCATCTGCGCGTAACGGTCCTCGGGCACCAACACGGTGTTCACGTCGCCTTCCACCACCAGGGTTTCCAGCACCAGTTCGCCGCCACGGCGCAGGCAGTCCTTGAGCGCCAGCAGGTGGTCGATGGGCGAACGACGGTGGTAGAGCACGCCCATGGAAAACACCGTGTCGAAGCCTTCCAGCTTCTCGGGCAGGTCTTCCAGGGCGAAGGGCAGGTGCCAGGCCGGCAGGTCCGGCAGGTAGCGCTTCATGGCGAGGAACTGGCAGAAGAACAGCCAGTTCGGGTCCACGCCCACCACGCTGCGCGCGCCGGCGCCGAGCATGCGCCACTGGTAGTAGCCATTGCCGCAGCCGACGTCGAGGATGCGCTTGCCGGCCAGCTCGATATGCGGCGAAACGCGGTCCCATTTCCAGTCCGAGCGCCATTCGGTGTCGATGTGTACGCCGAACAGATGGAACGGCCCCTTGCGCCACGGAATCAGCCCTTGAAGCGCGAGTTCGAGCTGCGCACGGGTGTCTTCGTCGCAGGTGCCTTCGAGGTTGAAGCGCTCGCGCAGCTCGACGGCGGTAGCTTGCAGCTCCGGCAGACGGTCCACCGCCGCCAGCCAGCGTTCGAGATCGCCATGGCCATCGTCGACCTTGCTGGCCAGTTGTTCGGGCAGCGCGGCGGCCCAGGATTCCAGCGGCGTGCCGGCCAGTTCAAGGCGCAGGCGGTCGAGGTCGAAGCGTTCGATCATGGCAGGGCAATCAGGGAAGCGAAGTTGAGGCACTGGAACCAGGGCACCACCTTGGAGAAACCGGCGGCCAGCAGGCGCTCGCGGTGGGTCTCGAGAGTGTCGGGGCGCATGACGTTCTCGATGGCGGTGCGTTTCTGGGCGATTTCCAGTTCGCTGTAGCCATTGGCGCGCTTGAAGTCGATGTGCAGGTCGGTGAGCAATTCGTGCTCCTGCTCATCGGCGAAGCGCAGTTTCTCCGAGAGGATCAGCGCACCGCCGGGTAGCAATGCGCTGCGCAGGCGGGTGAGCAGTTCCAGGCGTTGTTCGGGGGCGATGAACTGCAGGGTGAAGTTCAGTGCGATCAGCGAGCAGGGCTTGAGCTCCAGCTGGAGGATATCCGCCTCGATAAGTTCGACCGGCAGCAGTTCCTGGTGCATGGCGTCCTGGGCGCGCAGGTATTCGCCGCAGCGCTCGATCATCGGCGCGGAGTTGTCCACGCCGATGACGCGGCAGCCTTCGGTCTTCACATGGCGGCGCAGCGCCTGGGTCACGGCGCCCAGCGAGCAGCCGAGGTCGTAGAGCACGCTGTTCGGGGCGGCGAAACGCGCGCCGAGCACGCCGATGTTCTCGACGATGGTGGGGTAGCCCGGCACCGATCGCTTGATCATGTCCGGGAAGACGCGCACCACGTCCTCATTGAAGGTGAAGTCGGGAACCTGGGTTTGCGGCTGGGCGAAGATGCGGTCGGATTCGCTCACGCTGGATGGGGCCTCGTTACGCTGAACAGGCAACGGGGCGCGGCGCGCCCGGTTTGCCGGGGCGCGCATTGTAGCCGAGGCGCCGGGTGCGCCCAAGCTTCAGCCGATAAGGGTCACTTGAGCTGGTCGGAGAAGTATTCGCCGGCGCCCTGCAGTGGGCCCAGCGGGTTCTTCTTGTCTTCCATGCGGCGGATGTTCGGCTCGCCGTTGCTGGTCTTGTGCACCACCACGTCGTCGATCAGCACGAACACCGGTCGGAATGACCAGCCCTGCACCTGGCGGCGCTTGCGGAAGTTGAAGATGTCGGCCCAGAAACTGCCCACGCGCTGGCTGTCGGTCTTGTTGAAGTCGAAGGCGTAGCCGACGCAGCGGTCCTTGGCCTGCAGGCAGGTCACCAGGCCGTCGGGCAGGTAGTCGATGGGGATGTTGGGCTGCACGAAGAGCAATCGCACGTCGATGAACGACAGCATCTTGGCGTTGCCCTGCGACAGTGGATCGAAGCCCAGCGCGTAGAGCTGCGACTTGGTGGTCTTGCCAGGGTTGACCTGGTTGTAGCGGCTCTGTGCATCCTGGTAGTCCAGGAATGGTGACTGCACTTCCGCGCGTTCGCTGGGCAGCAGGCTGCCACAGGCAGAGAGCGTCAGGCAGGCTCCCAGCAACAACATCGAGCGAACTACTGCACGCATGGAGCTCCCCTTTTCCCAGTCTCTTATGATTGATCTATAGCCGATGACAGAGGGCTCTGCCGGACTTTTCTCACGCCGTCGCAGGACTAGTCAACGGCGATTCCGTAACCCTGCATCAGGGGTTTCCACTGGTCGTTGCGGCGCAGTTCGCGCAGGCCCTCATCGAGGTCCGCCAGGCGTTCCTGCACGCCTTCCAGGCGCGGGTTGAGCGCGACGTACATGGGGCGTTTGCCGGCCAGCTCGCCGGCCGCTCGAATGCGTTCCGACAGCCCATGGCGGTGCAGGTAGTGCTCGACGATCTGGCTGTCTTCGAGCAGTACGTTGATGCGTCCGAGCAGCAGCTTCTGGATGTTGCGCTCGAGTACCTTTTCGCCGCTGAGCACCTGCACCTGCTCGTGGTTGGCCAGGTGTTCGTCGCGCCAGCCGTCCAGTTCCTTGCCGTAGGAATAGCCCTGCGCCAGCCCGATGGACTGGCTGCTCAGCGAGGCCGGGCCTTTCCAGGTCCAGGGGTTGTCCTCGCGCACGTAGAAACGCATGGTCACCCAGCCGATGGGCTCCTCGCCGATCAGCAGTTCCTCGGACTCTTCGCTGTAGGCGCCGACCACGCCGTCCACCAGACCCTCGCGGGCCATCTGCAGGGCGCGCGGCCAGGGCAGGGGCTCGAAGCTCGGTGGTTGCGGGAGCACCTGGCCGAGGGCTTCGAGCAGATAGCCGGGCTTTTCCGGATCGTCCGGGCAGAGGTAGGGGCACCAGTCGTCGCCGGCCAGGCGCAGGGGCTCGGCGCTGGCCAGCGCCGAGCAGAGGAGCAGCAGCGGTGAAGCGATTCGCAGCATGTCAGGCCCGGGAAGTGGTGTGTCCTTCCGAGTATGGCAGAGCGATATGACGGGATGTGACGGAAGCGGCGATACCGAACTGGCCGAGCCAGTAGGTGAGCATGATGGCGTAGGAGGATGCGTCGAAGGCGGCGACGAAGCGGCTGATGCCGATCATCGAATCGGAGCTGACGAACAGCAGCGCGCCGATGGCGGCGCACACCCGGCTGGCATTGGCGATCGAAGGCACGCCCAGGCGAGCGATGGCGCGCCAGAGCATGGCGCTGATGGTCAGGCTGTACAGCGCAATCGGTAGCAGCAGCGGGCCGAGGCCGCGGCTGTAGAGCAGGGCGAATAGGCCGCCCCCCACGCCGCCTGCGAACAGCAGGCCGAGTGGGGCGAAGCGGCGGGTATCGCCCAGGTAGGCGGCGAGGTAGGCCAGGTGCGCCAGCAGGAAGGCGGCGAGGCCGGGCACGAAGGCGTTGATCGGCCATTCCAGAAGGGTGTCGCCGAGCATCGACAGCACCAGGCCGATGGCGACCCAGCGGCGGTAGCCGTCGGCCGGTGAGCCGAGAATCCACAACAGCATCGCCAGCACCGGCAGCGGCTTGCACAGCATGCGCAGGGCTGGAAGGTCGAAGGTGACGGCGAGCAGGTAGGCGGCACCGCCGATCAGTGCCAGGAGCGTCCAGCGCATGGGGTTCCCTCCCGAGGAAATGGACGCCCACTGTGCCGCAGCGCAGCGTCGGCCCACAGGCCGAAGGCGTCAGCGCGAGCGGCTTATGGCGCCTCGCAGGGGCACCTTTACTTGACGCTGATCGGGCAGACGAAGGTCTTTGCCGGCGGCACTTCGGCTTCCCAGGGCCGGCGGTAGGCCAGTTCCAGCTTGTCCTCGCCGGCAGCGGTCACGCGAAAACGCCAGGTGGATTCGCCGGCGCTGCCGACCAGACCTGCGTCCTCCGGGTTGCTGTAGACCTCCGGGCCGAGGGCGCGCAGCAGGCCGTTGGCGGCGTTGCGCATTTCCCAGCGGAAACCGGTGGTGGGGTTGCTCGGCAGGATCAGCACCAGCTCCTGGCCGGTGTGCAGCTTCAGCGGCTTGCAGTCGCTGGCGTCTTCCAGGGTGACCACGGGTTTGCTCTGCCCGGCGCAGCCGGCGAGCAGGGCCAGGGTGAGGGGCAGCAAGGGGCGGTACGACGGCATGACGGCTCCTGGGTGGGGACAGGTTGGGCCGCAGGATAGCGCAATCGATGTAGCAGTGGACGCACCTGCGATGCTTTTGGCTGGGGCGGTTTAGCGTCGCTTCGGCGTGCGCGCGTACATCTTGTTTCGCCCCCTCGGGCGACCCACTTTGGCAAACGCCCCAAAGTAGGCAAAGGTCTTGCCCCGGACATCCGGTTTTTCGCTTGGGGCGAAAAATACCCTCGTTGAAGCGGAGTTTCAGGGGCACGCTGCGAAGGGCCATCCCTGGCCCATCGCAGCTCTCGCGACATCCATGTCGCTCAACCCCTGAAACTCCAATTCAACGAGGCCTCCTGAACGGGGCAGTTCGGAGTGCGCTGGCGTTTATCTGGAAGCCTAGCTGAGCCAAAGCCAAAGCCAAAGCCAAAGCCGCGGATTGGGAGATTCGGCTCTTCGTAGAAGCGAGCTTGCTCGCGAACAGACCGTAGGGCGCATAACGCGCCAGCGTTATCCGCCGTTGTGGCATCGGCGTATAACCCGTTCCGGGTTATCCGCCCTACGCAAACACTGCCTCTCGCTTTTACTCTTGAGGTCTTCCAGGGAAATACCCGCACGCTCCGGAGTGCCCCTTTCAGGAGGCCGAAGGTGATCGGAGTTTCAGGGGTTGAGCGACATGGATGTCGCGAGAGCGTTGTCGGGCCAGGGATGGCCCGTCAACGCGGGCCCCTGGAACTCCGAAGAACCGAGGGTACTTTTCGCGAAGCGAAAAGCCGGATGTAGGGGCGAGCCTTTTGGTTACTTTTCGGCGTTTGGAAAAGTGACTCGCCCGAGGGGGCGAAACAAGAAGTTCGCGCGCTCGCCAAAGTGGCGCTGAAACTCCCAAGCCCAAGCCCAAGCCCAAGCCCAAGCCAGAGCATCGCGGAGAAGCTCCGCTCCTACAAAAGCAAAAGCCCAAACACCGGAGCCAGCCTGCAGGAGCGCCCCATGGGCGCGAATCGCGGGCGTGGCCCGCTCCTACAGGTTGGTTCAGGACATCAGGCTGGGAACAGCACCTTCGCCACATCGCCGAAGCGCCTGGCGAAATGCACCGTCAGGCCTTCCTTCAGGTACTCCGGCAGTTCCTCGAAGTCGCCGCGGTTGGGCTCGGGCAGGATCAGCTCGAAGATCTTCTGCCGGCGCGCCGCGATGACCTTCTCGCGCACCCCGCCAATGGGCAGTACCTGGCCGGTGAGGGTCAGCTCGCCGGTCATGGCCACGCCTTTCTTCGGCGCCTGGTTGCGCGCCAGGGACAGCAGGGCGCTGGCCATGGTCACGCCGGCGCTGGGGCCGTCCTTGGGCGTGGCGCCCTCGGGAACGTGCAGGTGGACGAAGGCCTGGTCGAAGAAGGTCGACTCGCCACCGTACTTCTTCAGGTTCGAGCTGATGTAGCTGTAGGCGATTTCCGCCGACTCCTTCATCACGTCGCCCAGCTGCCCGGTGAGCTTGAAGCCGCGATTCAGCGTATGGATGCGCGTCGCCTCGATGGGCAGGGTCGCGCCGCCCATGCTGGTCCAGGCCAGACCGGTGATCACGCCGACGCCGGAGAGTACCTGCTCGGCGCGGAACACCGGCATGCCGAGGAAGTCCTCCAGATCCTTGGCACCGATCTTCACCACCGAATCCGGGTCTTCCAGCAGCTTCATCACCGACTTGCGCACCAGCTTGCCGAGCACTTTCTCCAGTTGGCGCACGCCGGCCTCGCGGGCATAACCCTCGATCACCGCGCGCAAGGCGGCGTCGTTGATCGACAGGCGGTTCTTCGGTACACCGGCCTTTTCCAGCTGCTTGGGCCACAGGTGACGCTTGGCGATGGCGAGCTTTTCCTCGGCGATGTAGCCGGACAGGCGGATGACTTCCATGCGGTCCAGCAGCGGGCCGGGGATTGAATCCAGGGTATTGGCGGTGCAGACGAACAGCACCTTGGAAAGGTCCAGGCGCAGGTCCAGGTAGTGGTCGAGGAACTCCACGTTCTGCTCCGGATCCAGCGTCTCCAGCAACGCCGAGGCGGGGTCGCCCTGGTAGCTGCTGCCGAGCTTGTCGATCTCGTCGAGCATGATCACCGGGTTCATCACTTCCACGTCCTTCAGCGCCTGCACCAGCTTGCCGGGCAGGGCGCCGATGTAGGTGCGGCGGTGGCCCTTGATCTCGGCCTCGTCACGCATGCCGCCGACGCTGAAGCGGTAGAACGGCCGGCCCAGGCTCTCGGCGATGGACTTGCCGATGCTGGTCTTGCCCACGCCCGGCGGGCCCACCAGCAGCACGATGGAGCCGGCGATCTCGCCCTTGAAGGTGCCCACGGCGAGGAATTCGAGGATGCGGTCCTTGACGTCTTCCAGCCCGGAATGGTGCCGGTCGAGCACCTTGCGCGCGTGCTTGAGGTCGAGTTTGTCGACGCCCATCAGGCCCCACGGCACGGAGGTTGCCCAATCGAGGTAGTTGCGCGTGACGGCGTATTCCGGCGAGCCGGTTTCCAGGATCGACAGCTTGTTCAGCTCTTCGTCGATGCGCTTCTTCGCCTGGTCGGGCAGGGTCTTGCCTTCCAGGCGGGCGCGGAATTCGTCGGAGTCGGCGCTCTTGTCGTCCTTGGTGATGCCCAGTTCCTGCTGGATGATCTTCAGCTGTTCCTGCAGGAAGAACTCGCGCTGGCGCTCGCCGATCTTGCGGTTGACCTCGGCGGACAGCTCCTTCTGCAGGCGCGCGACTTCTACTTCCTTGCGCAGCAGCGGCAGCACCTTCTCCATGCGCTTGAGCATCGGCACGGTATCCAGCACACCCTGCAACTCGGAGCCGGGCGCGGTGGTCAGCGCGGCGGCGAAGTCGGTCAGCGGCGACGGATCGTTGGGGTTGAAGCGGTTGAGGTAGTTCTTCAGCTCTTCGCTGTACAGCGGGTTGAGCGGCAGCAGTTCCTTGATCGCATTGATCAGGGCCATGCCGTAGGCCTTCACCTCGTCGCTCGGGTCGCTGGGGGTATGCGGATACTCCACCTCCACCAGGAAGGGCGGGCGATGGCGCTTGATCCAGCCGCGGATGCGCACGCGCGACAGGCCCTGGGCGACGAACTGCAGCTTGCCGCCCTCGCGGCTGGCGTGGTGCACGCGAACCAGGGTGCCGTGCTCGGGCAGGCTGTCCGGGTCGAAGTGGCGCGGGTCTTCCGGCGGGTTCTCCATGAAGAACAGCGCCAGGCTGTGGTGTTCGGTCTTGGCGACCAGTTCCAGCGTCTCCGCCCACGGCTCCTCGTTGACGATCACCGGCAGCACCTGCGCCGGGAAGAACGGGCGGTTGTGGATCGGAATGACGTAGACCGTGGTCGGCAGGTTCTGCCCCGGCAACACCAGCCCGGTGTTGCTGACCTCTTCGGCGCTGGGGATATCGTGAATCTCGTCGTGGTCGCTCATGAGGCACCTGACTGATTGAACATGACAGTCTAGATGGGGAAACCCATGCGGGGTTTCAATCCCATTGCATGTAAGGATGTGTCTGAAGGATCTTTCGGCCGAGTGTGGACGAAACGAGCTTAGGAGCGGATTAGCGGGCGCGGCCGCAGGAAATCGCTGGGCGGTCGGCCGAACTGGCGGCTGAACATGGCGCTGAAGGCGCTGGGCGTGCTGTAGCCGACCTCCAGCGCCACGCTCAGCACGCTCTCGCCCATAGCCAGGAGCTCCAATGCGGCCAGCAGGCGTGCCTGTTGCCGCCATTGACCGAAGGTCAGCCCGGTTTCGGCGAAGAACCAGCGTTGCACCGTCTTGCTGTCGACATTCAGCCGGGCGGCCCAGTCGGCGAGGCTGGCGCTGTCGCTGGGCTGCGCCTGGATGGCCTGGCACAGCGCGCGTAGGCGCGGATGCGCGGGCAGCGGCAGGTGCAGCGGCAGCATGGGGTCTTCGCGCAGCTCATCGAGCATCAGGCCGAGTACACGGCCGTCGCGGGAATCCGGCCTGACCTCGCCGCTGATCGAAAGCGCCGCCAGGATCAGTTCCCGCAGCAGCGGCGACACCGCCAGCACGCAGCAGTCCGGCGGCAGGTGCGGGGCGCTGCCAGGCTCCACATACAGGGTGCGCACCTGCACCTCGCCGACCATGCGCGTCCAGTGCTCCACGCCGCCGGGTATCCACAGACCGCGGTTGTCCGGCACCACCCACTGGCCGCTGGCGCTGCCGACCACCAGCACGCCGCGCACGGCGTAGAGCAGTTGCGCGCGGTGATGGCTGTGCGCGGGCACCTGATGGCCGTCGGGGAAGTCCAGGGCGACCGCAGCTACCGGGCTGGCCGCCTGTTCGTCGCCGTGGTTTTCCGGCGGCGGAGCCGAGATGTCCTTTTTGCGCATGTGGATGCCTTTTTGTCGTTAGACGACCACTTTCCTCGATCGTTAGGCTGCTGAACAGTCCCCCTCTGTTTCGATGATCCCGCCATGACCGACATGTCTGCTATCGCTGAGCAACTGGCCCGAATCGCCCGGTTGCTCGAACAATCCCTGCCGGCGCGCCACGAACTGGCGCTGGAAGAGGTCGCCATCGCCCACCTCTGGGAATACCGCCAGGGCCAGCCGCGCCTGACGCCGGTGACCGACCCGGCGCTGATTGCCTTCGAAGACCTGCGCAACGTCGACCGGCAGAAGGCGCTGATCGAGCAGAACACTCGCCAGTTCGTCTCCGGCCGCCCGGCCAACAACGTGCTGCTGACCGGCGCGCGGGGCACCGGCAAGAGTTCGCTGGTGAAGGCCTGCCTGCACGCTTTCCATGCCGAAGGGCTGCGCCTGATCGAGGTGGACAAGGAGCACCTGGCCGACCTGCCGCAGATCATCGACCTGCTGCGCCCTCGCCAGGAGCGCTTCATCCTGTTCTGCGACGACCTGTCCTTCGAGGATGGCGAGACCGGCTACAAGGGCCTGAAAACCGTGCTCGACGGTTCGGTAGCCGGGCAGTCCGGCAACGTGCTGATCTATGCCACTTCCAACCGTCGCCACCTGCTGGCTGAGCGCGCCGAGGACAACCTGTCCTTCCAGCGCAGCGAAAGCGGCGAGTTGCACCCCGGCGAGGCGGTGGAAGAGAAGATCTCGCTCTCCGAGCGTTTCGGCCTGTGGATATCTTTCTATGCCTTCAGCCAGGAGCAGTACCTGGAGGCGGTCGCCCGCTGGCTGGAATCTCACGGCTTGGGCGGCATGCAGCAAAAGGAATGGGAGCAGGCGGCGATCCGCTGGGCGACCCATCGCGGGTCGCGGTCCGGGCGGATCGCCGCGCAGTTCGCCCGGGATTACGCCGGGCGTCAGCTGTAGAACATCAGAAAGCCACTTTCACCCCCGCCTGAATGCCGCGCCCGCCGGCCGGCACGCTGTCGCGCAGGATGGAGCTGGCGTAGCGCACGGTCTGGTTGGTCAGGTTCTCGCCCTTGACGAAGGCCAGCCAGCGGCTGTCGCCCAGGTCGAAGCGGTAGCCGACGCTGGCGCCCAGGGTGGTGTAGCCGTCGGTGCGCAGCTCGTTCTCCGGCACGCGGTTCTGGTCGGCGGCATATTCCACGCCGACCCGTGCCTGCCACTGCTGCAACTCCCAGAGCAGCGCGCTGTTCAGGCGCAGCGGGGCGATGCGCGGCAGGGCTTCGCCGGTGTCCTTGTTCTTGGCGCGGGTGTAGTCGCCGGAAAGCTCCAGGTCGAATCGGCCGTAGGGGCTGTCCAGCAGGTGGATGCGGTCCTGCGCCTCGACGCCGTAGAAGTCTGCCTTCACGCCGCTGTAGAGGTATTCGGGCAGCGCCTCGTCGTCGCCAGCGTCTACCACTGCGCCTTCCTCGTCGCGGTAACGCCCGCTGGCCAGCAGGCCGATGTAGTTGGAGAAGCGGCTGTAGAACACGCCGACGCTGCCCTTGTGGCGGCCGCTGTCGAAGCGCAGGGCGAGATCGGTGGAGACGGCCTTTTCCTTGCTAGCGTTGGCGTCCCCGACTTCGAAAGTGCCGGTGGCGGCGTGGGCGCCGTTGGCGTACAGCTCGTAGAAGGTCGGCGCGCGCTCGGTGTAGGCCAGGGTGCCGGCCAGCGACCAGATCGGCGTCAGCGTATAGACCGCGCCGGTGGACAGGCTGCCGGCGGTGAAGCTGCGCGAGTCGTCGTTCTCGGCGAAACGCTCATTGTCCTTGGCGTTGGGCTCGATGCGCGTGTGCTCGACGCGGCCGCCCAGGTTCAGTGCCAGGCGCTCGGTGGCCTGCCAGTTCTCCAGGAAGAACAGCGCGGCGCTGTCGGTCTCGGTGTGCGGCACGAAGGCTTCTTCGCCCAGCGCGGAGAAGCGGCTGTTGGCGACCTGCGCGCCGACCACGCCATCCAGCGGGCCGATGGGCTTGTGCCGCGCTTCGATACGGGCCTCGTAACCGTCGTTCTTGAAGGTGGTGCCGGTCTCGCCGCCCTCGATCTCCTTGTGCTGGTACTCGGTGTAGGCGGCGTCCAGCTTCACCGAACTGAAGGGGCCGTCGAGGTCGCGGATTTCCGAGGCGAAGGCGTAGCGGTCCTGCTGCATCTTCAGGCGCACGTCGTCCTCGGCGGGCGAGCCGTAGTTGCTGTCGTAGCCGCTGTAGGACAGGCCGGCATAGCCGTGATCCCAGTGGTAGCTGCCGCCGATGGCGCCGCTGTCCTGGCGGCCGTCGCTATTGTTCACGCGGTGCCTGGAGTCATCGCCGTCGATCTGCCGCTGGCGCGCCGAATGGGCGTAGCCGGGGATGCGCAGGTCGTTGAACTCGCGGGAGCCGGCGTCCAGGTGCAGGGCGAAGGTGCCGTCGCCGGCTTCCAGCGCGCCGGCGCTGCTGCGGGTGGTGTCCGAGCCGCCGTAGCGCAGCTCGCCCTGGCCGTGGATGCCGTCCACCGGTTCGCTGGGGATGCGGTTGTCGAAGCTGTTGACCACGCCGCCGATGGCGTTGCCGCCGTAGAGCAGGGCGGCCGGTCCGCGCACGACTTCAATGCGCTCGACCACGTTGGGGTCTTCCGGCACGGCGTGGTCATAGGACAGCGAGGAGGCGTCCAGCGCGCCCACGCCATTGCGCAGCAGGCGGATGCGGTCGCCGTCCATGCCACGGATCACCGGGCGGCTGGCGCCGGGGCCGAACCAGGTGGAGGACACGCCGGGCGTGCCGTTGAGGGTTTCGCCCAGGCTGCCTTTCTGCCGCAGGGTCAGCTCGTCGCCCTGGAGGACGCTGCTGGGGGCGGCGGGGGAGGCATCACCCAGCGGGTTGGCAGTGATCACCTGGGGTTCCAGTTCGGTGGGGGCGGCGTCGGCCAGCGAGGGCGCGCCGGCACACAGGGCGAGGCCCAGCGGGGCTAGACGCCAGCGCGGACGGGGAAGGGATGGGGGCATGACGAACTCCTGGTTTTTCTTCTGGCAAAGCGAACCCCTCCCTCGTGATCAGGGATGCGCCGGGCGGCGGGGAAGGGGAAATGGGGATGTGTTATTTGTTATAACATAACATAGCTATCGGTTAGCAAGAATTTCCGGCTTAGATGTTTTGGTGCTTGTTGATCTGCACAGTTGCGCCTGGTTGCACCTATCGGCTGGGCAGCTGTGTGAAATTTCCGTACCATGCTCAAAATTTGATCAGTCCAGCGCCATGTTCGATACCCGTCTCGCCACGCTGTCCGACCAGCCCGATCAGCACGCCCATGATCATCACCAGTTGGTGCTGTCCCTGAGCGGCCGCGCGGAATTCGAGATCGGCGGCGCCGGCGGCGAGGTCTGCCGGATGCGCGCCTGCCTGGTGCCGGGGGATGTCGACCACGAGTTCGCCGGGCTCGGCGACAACCGGATGCTGATCCTCGATCTGAACGAGGCCGGCACTGGCGAGCAGGACCGCGAACTGCTGGCGCGGCTGTTCGAGGTGCCGCGCTACCCGACCCTGGATGCGGATTTCCAGCACCTGCTCAGCTACGCCGGCGCGGAGATCGCCCGCTACGGCGATGATCCGCTGCTCGCCCGCGCCCTGGGTGGCGTGCTGCTGCGCGCGCTGCACCTGCGCCTGTTCGGCGAGGACCGCGCGCCGCGCAACGGCCCGCTGGACCTGGAACGGCTGGACGGCTACATCGCCGATCACCTGTCCCGACGTATCACCGTCGCCGAACTGGCGCAGGTTGCCTGCCTGAGCCCCAGTCACTTCCATGCGCAATTCAAGGACCGTGTCGGCCTCACGCCACACCAGTACCTGTTGCGCCAGCGTCTCGACCGCGCCGCGCGCCTGCTGCGGGAAACCGACCTGCCGCTGGTCGGCGTGGCGGGGGAATGCGGGTTCTCCAGCCAGAGCGCGCTGACCACCGCGATGCGCCGTTACCTGGGGTTGACCCCGGGGAGCCTGCGTCGTAGCTGAAGGCGCCGACTCGCACGTGCTGGATTGCTGATCGACCGGTCAGTTGTCGACCTTCGGGAGCCGGAGTCTTTTGCAAGAACTCCAGAGCTTTCTGCAAGAATTAAACGGGGTGCAACCCATAGAGTCCGCCCACTGTGTTGCAGGTGCAACCCGGTCATACCAAGAACAACAGCCAGCTCGATACGCGGGAGGGGCAGCATGCCCATCACCGGTTCAGACTTCGCCTGTCGCGCGCCTTCATTCGGCCGCGCCACTTCATCCACGGCCCGGCCCGCAGCGCCCGCCCGTGGTCCCGCGCCGTTCGCCCTCGGACCAGCGGCGCCATCCGCCTCCCTGCTTTCTGTACAATCCGCGCCCTCGCGCGCCGGCCTGCCCCTGCCGCATCTCCATGCGCGCGCCAATACAGTTTCGAATCGCTCCGGCCAGCCATGCCGCCCGTCCACGGGGTGGCGCGTGTTGCATTGCCTGAGTACTGGCGCCTGTTCCGGCGCCTGAAGGATCGCCGGGCACCGCCCGGGAACGCCCCGCACCTCGCCTACCGGCGAAGGCGGGACGGAGGTCGCCGTGGTGAGACGGTGGCTGCAGGAAGACGCCAGCAAGGACGGGGCGTGCCTGCGTCGGGATGCGTAGCGGTTCGGTGCCGGTTTGGTGCCACGCGCAACCCGGTTTGCCTGTGAGCAAGCGCTAACCGGTCGGCGTCAACCACGCCGGCTGCCAGTCAAGGGTCCGCGATACCCCGCGTACCCGGATAAAAACAAGCTGTAGGGGAGTCCCCATGAGCGTCAACACGCCAACACTGATCACCTTCGTGATCTACATCGCGGCCATGGTTCTGATCGGCCTGGCCGCCTATCGTTCGACCAACAACTTCTCCGACTACATCCTCGGTGGCCGCAGCCTCGGCAGCTTCGTCACCGCGCTGTCGGCGGGGGCCTCGGACATGAGCGGCTGGCTGCTGATGGGCCTGCCGGGCGCCATCTACCTGTCGGGCATCTCGGAAAGCTGGATCGCCATCGGCCTGATCTGCGGCGCCTACCTGAACTGGCTGTTCGTCGCCGGTCGCCTGCGCGTGCACACCGAGCACAACGGCAACGCGCTGACGCTGCCGGACTACTTCAGCACCCGCTTCGAGGACAACAGCCGCATCCTGCGTGTCATCTCCGCGCTGGTGATCCTGGTGTTCTTCACCATCTACTGCGCCTCCGGCATCGTCGCCGGCGCCCGCCTGTTCGAAAGCACCTTCGGCATGTCCTACGAGACCGCCCTGTGGGCCGGTGCCGCCGCGACCATCGCCTACACCTTCGTCGGTGGCTTCCTGGCGGTGAGCTGGACCGACACCGTGCAGGCCTCGCTGATGATCTTCGCGCTGATCCTCACCCCGGTGATCGTGCTGTTCGCCACCGGTGGCGTGGAACCCACCTTCGCCGCCATCGAGCTGAAGGACGCGGCCAACTTCGACATGTTCAAGGGCGCTTCCTTCGTCGGCGTGCTGTCGCTGATGGCCTGGGGCCTGGGCTACTTCGGCCAGCCGCACATCCTGGCGCGCTTCATGGCCGCCGATTCGGTCAAGTCGATCCCGGCTGCCCGCCGCATCTCCATGACCTGGATGATCCTCTGCCTGGGCGGCGCCGTGGCCGTCGGCTTCTTCGGCATCGCCTATTTCCAGGCGCATCCGGAGCAGGCTGGCGCCGTGGGCGAGAACCACGAGCGCATCTTCATCGAACTGGCGAAGATCCTCTTCAACCCGTGGATCGCCGGCGTGCTGCTGTCCGCCATCCTCGCCGCGGTGATGAGCACCCTGAGCTGCCAGCTGCTGGTGTGCTCCTCGGCGCTGACCGAAGACTTCTACAAGGCCTTCCTGCGCAAGAACGCCAGCCAGCTGGAACTGGTGTGGGTCGGCCGCGCCATGGTGCTGCTGGTCGCGCTGGTGTCCATCGCCCTGGCCGCCAACCCGGACAACCGTGTCCTGGGCCTGGTGTCCTACGCCTGGGCCGGCTTCGGCGCCGCCTTCGGTCCGCTGGTGCTGTTCTCCGTGCTGTGGAAGGGCATGACCCGCAACGGCGCGCTGGCCGGCATCATCGTCGGCGCGGTCACCGTGATCGTCTGGAAGCAGTTCGGCTGGCTCGGCCTGTACGAGATCATCCCGGGCTTCATCCTCTCCAGCGTTTCCATCGTGGTCTTCAGCCTGATCGGTTCCGCACCGTCCAAGGCGATGGTCCAGCGTTTCGAGGCCGCCGAGGCCGAGTACGCCGAAGCCACTCAGCCGGCCGGCATTGCCGTGACCAGTCGCTGATTCTCAGCTGAGAGAAAAAGGCCGCGCTCCCGGAAGGGGCGCGGCCTTTTCGTTGGTGCATGGCGGTTGGTGCGTGGGATCGGAAGATAGCGGACGGAGTCCGCTCCTACACGCGGTCCGCTTTCTTTTGAGCGATCCTCTCCTTCTGAAAGTCCGTGCCTGGGATTGCCCTCTCCCTAACCCTCTCCCTGAAGGGAGAGGGGACCGTATGGTGCAGGTTGGGACCAAGGCGTCAGCCGGCACGGACAGCTCCCTCTCCCTTCAGGGAGAGGAGACCGTATGGTGCAGGTTGAGGCCAAGGCGTCAGGCGGCACGGACAGCCCCCTCTCCCTTCAGGGAGAGGGCGGGGGGAGAGGGCTGCCCCGAGCGCAGGACTCTCCATATCAGCGCGACGCGTGCCCGCCACTGAGCGCCGCCGCATAGCGCCAGCAGGCGAACAGGCACAGCAGCAGGCCGACCACCGCCAGTGCGCCGCCGACGTAGCCGATCCACTCCAGCCCCATGCCCACCGCCACACGGCTGCCCAGCAGTGCGCCGCCGCCGATGCCGACGTTGTACAGGCCGGAGAACATCGCCATGGCCACGTCGGTGGCGTCATGGGCCAGTTGCAGCACCTTGGCCTGCAGCGCCAGGCCGAAGCAGAGGATCGCCGCGCCCCAGAACAGGCTCAGGCCCAGCAGTGCCGTGGGCGAATGGGCCAGTGGCATCAGCAGCAGGAGCGTGCTGCCGAGTACAGCGATGGCGATGCACGGGAAGGCGCGCGGAAAGCGCTCGCTGTAGCGACTGAAGAGGATCGAGCCGAACATCCCGGCGCCGCCGAACAGCAGCAGGAGCAGGGTGGTCTGCCGGCTGTCCAGCGCGGCGACTTCCCGCGCGAACGGCTCGATATAGCTGTAGGCGGTGAACTGCGCGGTGATCACCAGCACGGTGAGCACGTACATCGACACCAGCGCCGGACGGCGCAACAGCAGCGGCAGGCTGCGCAGCGAACCGGAGTTCTGGCTCGGCAGCAGCGGGAGCGCGCGGGCCAGCCAGAGCACCACCACCACCGAGACGCCGGCGATGGTGAGGAAGGTCGTGCGCCAGCCCAGCGCCTCGCCGAGCATGCGCCCCAGCGGGATGCCCAGCACCATCGCCAGGATGGTCCCGGTGGCCAGCAGGCCGAGGGCTTTCGCCTGCTGGCCGGGCGGTGCGACGCGCACCGCGAGCGACGCGGTGATCGACCAGAACACCGCGTGGGCGAAGGCGATGCCGAAGCGGCTGATCATCAGCACCGTGAAGTTCCAGGCGAAGCCCGAGAGCACATGGCTGACGATGAACAGGCAGAAGATCACCACCAGCAGGCGGCGGCGTTCCATGTTGCGGGTCAGCTGCATCAGCGGCAGCGAGGCCAGCGACACCACCCAGGCATACAGCGTGAGCATCAGCCCGGTCTGTTCCGGACGCATGGCGAAGCTCGCGCCGATGTCGCTGAGCAGGCCCACCGGAACGAACTCGGTGGTGTTGAAGATGAAGGCGGCGATGGCCAGGGCGATGACGTTGAGCCAACTGCCGGAGCGGGTTTCTTGCGCGGTGGTCATGGGAATCCTGAGGTGAAGTGGGGCTCAGGCCGTGCCTTGGGATCACGCGCGGGCGTGTCGCGGGCAAAGAAGAATTGTTGTTGCGGCGGGCTTGATTCTACCCACGGCTTGCCCATCGCGCACGGCGAAGCGGCGCCTGCGCGGGCGCAGCGGCAGGCTCAGGCGGCATTGTCGATCAGCGGGTCAGCGGCTTGTGCCGCTTCCTCGGCCAGCCAGTCGAGGAACACGCGCACCGGCGGATGGCGCTCGCGGCCCGGGACGCAGAGCGCGGTGTAGCGGGCGCCGGGCACATTGATGTCAGGGCGGTAGGGCACCAGCAGGCCCTTCTCCACGCTCTCGGACACCAGCAACGAGCTGGCCAGCACCAACCCCTGGCCGGCGATGGCCGCCTGCAGGGCGTAGAACTCCTCGTCGTATTCGCGCTGCACCGCCTGGGCCAGCAGGCATTCCTCGCCGGCCACCTGGCACCAGGCCTTCCAGCCGCGCTCGTAGAGCTCGGAGTTGTGCCAGCGCACGCTGATCATTTCCGGCACTTGCACATCGGCGGTAGCCACCAGCGCTGGCGCGCCATAGACGGCGAAGCGCTCTGCCAGCAGGAACTGGCTGTGCATGCGCGGGTAGTCGCCGAAGCCGTAGCGGATCGCCAGGTCGACGCTGGCGTCCTGCTGCAGGTCGAGCAGCTCGCACTGGCTGTCCAGGCGCAGGCGGATGTGCGGGTAGCGCGCGTAGAAACGGCCCAGACGCGGCACCAGCCAGAGCGCGGCGAAGGCCGGCGTGGTGGAGATCGTCAGGCTGCTGGCGCTGCGCTGCGGGCGCAGGCTGTCCACCGATTGCGACACCTCCAGCAGCGCGCCATGCAGGCTGCGGAACAGTCGCTCGCCGGCTTCAGTCAGGCGCACCTGGCGCGGCAGGCGCTCGAACAGCGGCAGGCCCAGCCATTCCTCCAGTGCGCGTACCTGGTGGGACACCGCCGTGGGTGTCACCGCCAGTTCCTGGGCGGCGGCCTTGAAACTCAATTGGCGCGCGGCGGACTCGAAAGTGCGCAGGGCGGGAAGCGGCAGGTTGGCGAACATGGCGTACTCCATGGATGAGCTGGGCTCATCTGGAAGGAAATCCCCTCAGTTGTCCGGCCACACGGCGAAAATTAGCTTAGGCGGCAACAGGAGGCCATTCAGGTGCTCCGCAGTGTACACCTTCAGCAAGGAATGATAGATGAACAGGATTCTTGCCATCCACGCCAGTCCCCGTGCCGACCGCTCGCATTCCCGCCGCCTGGCCGAGGGTTTTCTCGCCGCGCTGCCGCCAGCAGCCATCACCCGCCGCGAAGTCGGCCGAGCCGATCTGCCCCACGTCAGCGAAGGTTTCATTGCCGCCGCCTTCCATCCGGAGCCGGACAATCGCCCGGCCGAGCTGCAGGCCGAACTGCAGCTCAGCGAAACGCTGGTGGACGAGTTGCTCGCCCACGACCTGCTGGTGATCTCCACGCCCATGTACAACTTCAGCGTGCCCAGCGGGTTGAAGGCCTGGGTCGACCAGATCGTCCGCGTCGGCCGCACCTTCGACCTGCACCTGAAGGACGGCGAGGCGGAATACGAACCGCTGCTCAAGGGGCGCAAGGCGCTGATCGTCACCAGCCGCGGCGGCGCCGGCATGGGGCCGGGCGGCGAGCTGGAGTGGATGAACCACGCCGACGCCTGGTTGCGCGTGGCGCTGGGTTTCCTTGGCATCGAGGATGTGCGGGTGATTGCTGCCGAGGGTGAGGAGGGCAATCCCGAAGCCTTCCGCGCGTCCTACCAACAGGCCGAAAAGGCCCTGGCCGACCTCGCCGAGAGCGAGGGGGCGCGTGCGTGATGGCCTGGGCAATGCTGATGGTGGCCGCGGTGTTCGAGGTGATGTTCGCGGTGTCGATGAAGTACGCCGAGGGCTTCACCCGACCGCTGCCGACCCTGGTGACGGTGGTCGCGGTGATCGGCGGGATCTTCTTCCTCACCCTGGCGATGCGCCAGTTGCCGGTGAGCATCGCCTATCCGATCTGGACGGCCGTCGGCACGCTGGGCACGGTGTTCTTCGGCTTCGTGCTGCTGGGCGAGGCGCTGACGCTGACCAAGCTGGCGTCGGTCGCCCTGATCGTGGCCGGCGTGGCCGGGTTGCGGGCCTGATGCTAAGGTGCCGCGCATTCTCCAACACGGCACCGAAGATGAACGACAAACCGAAGAACCCGCTGCATGGCGTGACCCTGGAAGCCATCCTCAACCAGCTGGTGGCGCAGTACGGCTGGGACGGGCTGGCCAAGCGCATCGACGTGCGCTGCTTCAAGAACGACCCGAGCATCAAGTCCAGCCTGACCTTCCTGCGCCGCACGCCGTGGGCGCGGGAGCAGGTCGAGGCGTTGTACGTGAAGAGCGTGCAGGGGAAGTAAAGGCTTTCGTAGGAGCGGACTCCGTCCGCGATAGGCCCGCTTCGCGCCGGAGACCATCGCGGACGGAGTCCGCTCCTACGGTGCATCCTCTTCGGATGGAGCCAGCCGGCGCGCGCGGAGCTCTTGGTCGGAGCGAGCTTGCTCGCGAACCTCGCCGGGCACCAAGGCATCAGGCGGTTCGCGAGCAAGCTCGCTCCTACAGGCTCAGCGCCAACTTACCCGCAGGTTATCCAGCCGCTCCTGGCAGCCGGTGCTGATGCCCGGTTCCAAGTAGCTGGTCAGCAGCGGCGCCATGCCCTTGAGCACCTGCACCGGCAGCGCCGAGGTGAACTTGAAGCCATCCGATTCGCTGCCCGCCACGTAAGCGGTCAGCGTGCCGAAGTGACGCGGACCGATGTAGAAGACGAAGGTCGCCGTGCGGTTCATCGCCTTCGAACTCTTCACCCAGCCGCTGCGGGTGACGCTCTCGATGCGGTTGTCGCCGGTGCCGGTCTTGCCGCCCATCACCAGCGCGCTGCCGTCGGCCAGTTTGAAGGTGCCGGACAGACGCCGCGCCGTACCCGCATCCACCACCTGCGATAGCGCGGTACGCAAGGCCTGGGCAACCTCCGAACGCATCACCTGGCGCCCATTGTTGGATTCCGGCCCAAGGGTGACTTCATAGGGCGTGGCGGCGGCGAAGTGCAGGCTGTCGATGCGCAGGGTCGGCAGGCGCACGCCATCGTTGAGGATGATGCCCATCAGTTCCGCCAGCGCCGCAGGGCGGTCACCGGAGCTGCCCAGCGCGGTGGCCAGCGACGGCACCAGGTGGTCGAACGGATAGCCCAGGCGCTTCCACTGTTCGTGCAGGTCGAGGAAGGCCTCCACCTCCAGCATGATGCGGATGCGCTTGTCGCGGGCGTACTTGTGCCGCGACTTGAACAGCCAGCCGTAGACTTCCTTGCGCTCGGCGCTGCTGGCGGCCACGGCGTCGGCGAAGGTTGCCGCCGGCTGGCGTTGCAGATAGCCCAGCAGCCACAGTTCCAGCGGGTGCACGCGGGCCACGTAGCCCTGGTCGTTGAGGTTGAAGGCGCCCGGCCCGTAGCGCGTGTAAAGGTCTTCGATGCGCTTGTCGGTGAGCTTGTCGCCGGCGTACTTGCCCTGCTTCAGGCGGTCCTGAAGGAAGGCGGCGAAGGTCGGGACATCCGCCTGCGGTTGCAGGTAGCGGTGGATTGCCGCCAGCCGCACCGGCCAGGCGCGCAGGCCGTCGAGGAAGGTGCTCAGGCGCTCGTCGTTGTCCTTGCCCTTGTACTTCTGCCAGAAACGCAGCAGGTAGACCTGGCTTTCCTTGTCGACGAAGCGGTCGAGGTAGTCCTGCCGGCGCGGGTCCTTGTCGTCGGCCAGCACGGCGACCTTGCTGCCCTCGTTGGCGTAGATGTCATGGCGCACCAGGTCGCGCAGCAGACGCACGAAGGGCAGGTTGATCGACTCGCGCAGGGCGTCCTGCAGGGTCGGGATGCGGCCGTTGTCTTCCTTGCGGAAGTTGCTGAAGGTGTGGATGCCGCCGCCGGTGAAGAAGCTCTCGTACGGGCTGGCGGAGTACTTGCGCTGCAGGGCGGCGGCGAGCATGTCCGGCAGGTTGCGGTCCTTGGCGGCGATCAGGTAGTCGATGGACCAGCGGGTGAGGAAGTCCAGCGGCTCCACCGGCACCTTCTTCAGTTCGGCGACGGATAGCGGCGCGTATTGCTGGTGCAGGTCGGCGATGGTCTCCAGGTAAGTGGAGAGCACGCGCAGCTTCGCGGTGGAGCCCAGTTCCAGCTTGCTGCCCTCGTTGATGTCGAAGGGCTGCTCGGTGCTGTCGGTCTGCACCCGCACGCGGTTGCCGCTGGGAGTGCGCTCGAACAGGGTGAAGCTGTAGCGCACGTCTTTGGTCTTGTCCTTGGATAGCAGGTGCTCGCCGAACAGGCCGATCTGCTCGGCGAATTCCGGGTCGGACAGATGCCGCAGGTAGCCGGTGACCTGCTCCTGCAATTCATGCTGCAGGGTGGTGGTGAAACTCATGTCGAAGCGGTCGAGGTCGTACAGCGGCACGTCGAGCATGCCGGCCAGGCGCGTGCGCGCAAGGCCGATGCCCTTGTTGTTTTCCAGCGGGGTGAAGCTCGGTTCGCTGCGCGGATCGCGGAATACCAGTTTCTGCTTGAGCGCAGCGTCGCGCAGCTCGGGGGCGATCACATTGTTCTGCGCCAGCAGGCGCAGGTAGCTGTCGGTCAGCACGGCGAGCTGGTCGCGGCCGCGCGCCAGGTACCAGGACGGCCGGCGGTGGGCGATCATCAGCGACACCACCTGGCGTAACGCCTTGCCTTGCGCGGCCAGTTCCGCGCCTGAACCGGGCGGTGAGTTGAGCAGCTTGTTGACCTGCTGGTAGTCGGCGCCGTACCAGATCCACAGGCCGTCCGGCAGGCCGCTGACTTCGCCGTAGCCCGGCTGCGCCGAGAGCGGCACGGAGTTGAGATAGGTGAGGGCGACGTTGCGCCGTGCAGCCAGGTTTTCCGGTCCGTTCTGGTAGGTGCGCACGCTGGCCGACGCCATCTGCCGCAGCTTGTCGGTGATGGAGTTGGTGCGGCCGTCCTCGGAGTGGCGGTACTTCTCGATCTGCGTCGCCAGGGTACTGCCGCCGGGCGCGTGGTTGCCCAGGCCGACCAGCTTGCCGACCTGCGCCACCGAGGCCTGGGTGAAGCGGCTCCAGTCGATGGCCGGGTTCAGGTAGGGGCGCTCGGGGTCGAGCAGGTCGCGGTTCTCGATGAACAGCAGGCTGTTGACGATGGCCGGCGAGATGCTCTCGAAGTTGGCGTAGAGGCGCTGCGGGTAGCGGAAGTTGTAGATCGGCAGGCCGCGGCAGTCGGCGATGTCGACGCCGGCCTGGGCCTTCTCCGGGTAGGGCGGGAACAGGCCGTGGCTGGAGTACTGCATCAGCGGGTCGGAGAAGCGCGCCTGGCTCAGGGTGACGAAATTGCGCTCGTGCAGGCGGCCGAGGAAGCTCGGCAACTGCTGGTAGCCCAGGCGCCGGTCGAAGGGGCCGCCCTGTGGATACACCACGTTGCCGGTGCCGCCTTGTTCCAGGCTCCAGGTCAGCCCGGTAGCGTAGCGTGCCAGTTCGCGCGCCTGCAGCTTGGAGGTGCGCGCTTCATAGAGCAGCGCCGCGCCCATGGCGGCCAGCAGCGGCAGGAGAAAAAGGAAGAGGATGAGGAAGCGGTGGTGATGCACTTTCTGTGGGGAAAGGCCGGGCCCCAGACTTCCCGGTTGACCTGCCACTTGCGTACCGGAATGCTTCGAGTTGCCCATCTTCACGCCCCGCCCATGCTTGTACGACAGCCCAGAAAACGGACTCCGCCCAGGTGATGGCCGGCACCTCCCTGGCGCCGCGAAAGCCGCTTCCCCCGCGGCTTTCCTAACTTCCAGCGTAGTCGGCGGCGGAAAAACTGCGCGCCGCCCGGCACCGTTCACGGCCCTGCGGATTGATTTGCCGACGGCCAGCAGGTGCAATGTACTGACTTCGACAGGAACCCTTGCCCATGCGTTCGCCTTTTCTGCCTTGTAGCCTGCCCCGTCTGCTGCCCCTGGCCGCGCTGCTGCTGGCGTCCCTGAGCGCGCAGGCGGCGCCGATGCCGTTCTACCGCTGGCAGAGCAAGCTCGACGGCGCCTATACCTGCCAGCAGACTTCACCGGGCGAGGGTTGGCAGAGGATCAGCGGGCCGTTCCGCGATGCCGGCTGCCGCGAAGCGCTGCCGCAGACCCCGCCGCCCAAGGGATTGGCGGTGCCCAAGCCTTGGAAGGGAGCGTAGGCCGTCAGATCCCTGAAGAGGCCCATTTTCTCCTGGTAAGTCCGTGCCTGGGATTCCCTCTCCCTAACCCTGGCTGCGCGCCCCGGCGCGATATTTCCGGTACGAGCGGATTCATCCGCGATCGCTTCACCCCACGCACGGAGCAGACGATGACCGACCAGGACGCCCGCATCCGCCAGAGCTGGCAAACCAACGCCGATGCCTGGACCCGTACCGTGCGCGAGCAGCGCATCGAGAGCCGCCGGCTGGTGACTGACGCGGCGATCCTCGGCGCCATCGACGAAGGCCCGGCGCGGCGCGTGCTCGATGTCGGCTGCGGCGAAGGCTGGCTGTGTCGCGCGCTGGCGCAGCGGGGTAGCGAATGCGTCGGGGTGGATGCCTCGGCGCCCCTGATCGATTCGGCTCAGGCAGCGGGCGGCGGACGCTTCGAGGTGATGGACTACGCGGTGCTGATCGAGTCCGGTAGCCGCCTGGGCCAGTTCGACGTGCTGGTGTGCAACTTCGCCCTGCTCGACGAAAACATCGCCCCCTTGCTCGCCGCCCTGCGCGAACGGCTCGACCGCGGTGGGCGCCTGCTGATCCAGACCGTGCACCCCTGGACCGCCTGCGGCGACGAGCCCTATGTGGACGGCTGGCGCCTGGAAACCTTCGCCGCCTTCGGGGCGGAGTTCAGCGCGCCGATGCCCTGGTTCTTCCGCACGCTGGAGTCCTGGCTGGCGCTGCTGAGCGCCACTGGCTGGCAACTGCGGCAGCTGCGCGAACCGCGCCATCCGCACACCGGCCAGCCCTGCTCGCTGTTGCTGGAACTGCAGTCGCGGGTGAGTTGAGCCGCTCTACCGCAGCCCTCGCCAAGTGACGAAGTGTGGCTATCCGCCGCTATTCCTTTGGTCACATTGCACCTTGGTGGTGCAGACGTTTCCCACACACTTGTGTAACACTCGCCCGCGACCTCAGCCGTGGTCCTCCCGCAATGCCCACGTCCGCTTCACAAGAGCGGGCAGCCTCTTCCGGTGTGCCGTCCTGGAACTGCCAGACGCTTCTCCCTTCGTGCCGACCGGCGCGGTGGCGAAGCCTTTCCGGCGCTTCCGCATCCCGACTGCACTCAGAGTCCGCAGCTGATTACTCCCAAGAACAAAATGAGGTTGCATCACCATGTCGTCCCACGATCTCCAAAGGGATCTCAACGAGCGGCACATCCGTCTCATGGCCCTCGGCGCCTGCATTGGCGTCGGCCTGTTCCTCGGCTCCGCCAAGGCCATCCAGATGGCCGGCCCGGCCATCATGCTGTCCTACATCATCGGCGGTCTCGCCATCCTCGTGATCATGCGCGCCCTCGGCGAGATGGCCGTGCACAATCCCGTGGCCGGTTCCTTCGCCCGCTACGCGCAGGACTACCTCGGCCCGCTGGCCGGCTACCTGACCGGCTGGAACTACTGGTTCCTCTGGCTGGTGACCTGCGTCGCGGAGATCACCGCGGTGGCCATTTACATGGGCATCTGGTTCCCCGACGTGCCGCGCTGGATCTGGGCGCTGGCCGCCCTGGCGAGCATGGGCACCATCAACCTGATCGCGGTGCGCGCCTTCGGTGAATTCGAATTCTGGTTCGCGCTGATCAAGATCGTCACCATCGTCGCCATGATCCTGGTGGGCGCCGGCATGATCTTCTTCGGTTTCGGCAACGGCGGCATCGCCACCGGCATCTCCAACCTCTGGAGCAACGGCGGCTTCATGCCCCATGGCATCACCGGCGTGCTGATGTCGCTGCAGATGGTGATGTTCGCCTACCTGGGCGTGGAGATGATCGGCCTCACCGCCGGCGAAGCGAAGAATCCGCAGAAGACCATCCCCGGCGCGATCAACTCGGTATTCTGGCGCATCCTGCTGTTCTATGTGGGCGCGCTGTTCGTGATCATGTCCATCTACCCGTGGAACGAGATCGGCACCCAGGGCAGCCCCTTCGTGATGACCTTCGAGCGCATGGGCATCAAGACCGCCGCCGGCATCATCAACTTCGTGGTGATCACCGCCGCGCTGTCGTCCTGCAACGGCGGCATCTTCAGCACCGGCCGCATGCTCTACAGCCTCGCCCAGCATGGCCAGGCCCCGGCCGTGTTCGCCAAGACCTCCAGGGGCGGCGTGCCGCGCAATGCGCTGCTGCTGTCGATCTTCGCGCTGCTGCTGGGAGTGCTGCTGAACTATCTGGTGCCTGAGAAGGTGTTCACCTGGGTGACCTCCATCGCCACCTTCGGTGCGATCTGGACCTGGGCGATGATCCTGCTGGCTCAGCTGAAGTTCCGCCGTGGCCTCTCCGCTGCCGAAGCCGGCAAGCTGCAGTTCAGGATGTGGCTGTACCCGGTCAGCTCCTACCTCGCCATGGCCTTCCTGGTGCTGGTGGTGGTGCTGATGGCCTTCTTCGAGGACACCCGCATCGCGCTGTACATCGGCCCGGCGTTCCTGGTGCTGCTGACGGTGCTGTACTACGCGCTGAACCTTGCGCCCAAGGAGCAGGGCAGTGTCGCCAGCCGTGCCTGATAAGCGGTCGAGTGAATGAAAAAAGGGCCTCTTCGGAGGCCTTTTTTTATTGTGTCGAATCAGGCGCTGGGCAGGCTGCCGGCCATGCGGGTCAGGCTGCGGTCGAACTCGGTGATCTCCAGCTGCAGGCCGATAGGGCGCTTTTCGATGAGCGTGGCGAGGGTCTGCTCGGCGGTGGCGAACAGGGTGTCGACGATGCGCTGGCGAAGCTCCTCCGGACGGCCGGGGGCGATGCGGATCTGGATATTGATGAAGGCTTCGTTCTTCGTGTTGGCACCTACCCGGTATTCCTCGATGACACGGGCGAAGGTGCGCAGGCCGTTGATGGGGAACACGCCCAGGGCTTGGGCTGCTTCGTGGAGTTTCCGGGGCAGGCCGAGTGGCTGGAGGTCATCGGTGAGGTTGGCGGTGTAGTCGATGGTGATGTGGGGCATGGGGAGTATCCGGCATCAGTGATGCCAGCCATCCTAGGGAGCAGGACTCGTTGGGGATATGCGGGTGACTACGTATTCGATGGCGCTGAACTGTGGGACGGGCGGGGCACCTAGCCCATGCCCGCGATCCGTCGGCAGGGCCGACGTGTTGCTTCAGCCTGGGTATTTAAGCGCCGCTGCGGCGTGCGCGCGGACTTCCTGTTTCGCCCCCTCGGGCGAGTCACTTTTCCAAACGCCGAAAAGTAACCAAAAGGCTTGCCCCGGACATCCGGTTTTTCGCCTAGGCGAAAAATACCCTCGTTGAAGCGGAGTTTCAGGGGCACGCCGCGAAGGGCCATCCCTGGCCCATCGCGGCTCTCGCGACATTCATGTCGCTCAACCCCTGAAACTCCGCTTCAACGAGGCCTCCTGAACGGGGCAGTCGGAGTGCGCTGATATTTCTCTAGAAGACCTTAAGAGCCAGAGCATTGGCTCTTCGTAGGAGCGAGCTTGCTCGCGAACCGCACGGCACGGAATGTCCCTGTAGGAGCGGACCTTGTCCGCGAAATCCATCGCGGATGAATCCGCTTCTACAGGAAGCGCCCTTGCCTCGTGCCTGTGACGTTCGTAGGGCGCATAACGCGCCAGCGTTATCCGCCGCGGTGGCATCGGCGGATAACCCGTTCCGGGTTATGCGCTCTACGAGATATAGCGTCAGCCCGCCAGCAACGGCGGCATCGGGCAATCCAGGATATCCGCCACCGCCCGCATCAGTTCCGCCTCGCCGGTGCTGATGCGCCCGTCGTGCTCGATGCAGCGCGCCAGTGCCTTGAGGAGTTGCGGCTTCTGCAGGGGGCGCAGTTGCTCCAGCTTCTTCAGCGCACCTTCCAGATCCCGCAGGCTGCCTTCCGCCGGCAAGGGGCGAGGCGGGAAGGGCAGGCTACTCCAGGCATCGGCGAACGCCTGCGCGGTTTCCACCTCGCTGGTGTCACCGACGCGGGCGAGGAAGGCCAACAGCGTCGCGGACTCTTCGGCAAGCTCGGCCAGCGCCACGTTGCCGATCTTCCCGCTGGCCGGCCGCAGGTTGCGTTCGACGATGCGCAGCAGGGTCCACTCCAGCAGCTTCACCTTGCCGTCCAGCTTGATCAGCAGCGCCATGTTCTCGCGCAGCGCGAGGAAGGCCTTGGCATCCAGTTGCTTGAGCGCCGGCATGGACAGGTCCAGCAGCGGCAGGCGCTGGCCGGGGTCGAGCCGCAGCAGCGATTCCTCCAGCAGATCCAGCTGCAGCGCCAGGCTCAGGTTCAGGCGCTGCTTGATCGCTTCCAGCTGGCGCGCGCGTAGCATGGGCTCGCTGTCCAGCAGCAGGCCGTAGATCAGCGCTTCGGCGCCTTCGCTGTCATGGGCGGCGCGCTGCAGGCGCTCGTCCAGGCGTTGCAGGGTGCTGCGCGCTTCCAGCAGGTGGGCGGCGGTCGGCGCGCCTACGGCAGCCACGGCCACCTCCACGGCGCTGGGCTGGTAAGGCTGGCCGGTGACGGCGGCGGTCCAGGCGTCCTTGTTCATCAGAGCCACGTCCAGGCGCGGCTCGAATTTCGGGTAGCGGCCGTCCCAGCCAGGGTCGACGCGGCGGATGCGGTCGTTCAGCGGCGGATGGGTGTCGAACCAACTGCTGCCCACGCCGTCGCCGAAGTACATATGACTGAACTCGGCCGCGCGCGGTGCGCTGAGCAGGGCGCCCAGCGGGTTGCTGCCGATCTTCTTCAGCGCACCGGCGATGGTCGAGGGATCGCGGGTGAACTGTACCGCCGAGGCGTCGGCCAGGTACTCGCGCTGGCGGCTCACCGAAGCCTTGATCAGATGGCCGAAAAAGGTCCCGACGTAGCCCAGCACATAGAGCACCACGCCGGCGCCGATCACCAGCAGCACCACGCTGCCGCCGCCGTTCTTGTCGTTGCTGCTGCGGGTGCTGATGCGCACGCCGCTGCTGGTCTCGCTCCAGCCGCGCAGCAGCATGCCGCCGATCAGGCCGAGCAGGAGCATGCCGTGGAGCAGGGCGGTCAGCCGTGTGTTGAGGAGCATGTCGCCGTGATGGATATGGCTGAATTCGTGGGCGATCACGCCCTGCAGCTCGTTGCGCTCGAGCTGCTCGATGGCGCCGCGGGTAATGCCGATCACTGCATCGCGCGGAGTCAGGCCGGCGGCGAAGGCGTTGATCGAGCTGTCCTCCAGCACGTACACCGGCGGCACCGGCGAGCCGGAGGCCAGGGCCATTTCCTCGACGACATTGAGCAGGCGGCGCTCATCGGCATTGCTGGCGCTGAGGTTGAGCAGGCGACCGCCCAGGCTCTCGGCCACCACCTTGCCGCCGGCACTCAGTTGCACCTGCTTGTACAGCGCGCCGAGGACGACCACGCCGATGATCACCGCGGCCACCGACAGGTACAGCTCCGGGTCGGACAGCGAGGCGCGCGAGGTCAGGTGCAGCGCCGGCTCGCCCAGGTGCCGCCAGAGCCAGCCCAGGGCGAAGCTGGTGATGGTGACCAGGCAGACCACTGCGACGGTCAGCAGCAGGACCAGGCGCCCGGTCTGCTTGCGGGCGCGGTCCTGGTGTTCGAAGAAGTTCATCGCGCGTCCTGCGCCGAGGATTTAGAAGGCGACTTTCGGCGCGGCCTGGATGGCCTTGCTGTCCTCGAACTCCAGCAGGCTGGCGTCCTTGCTGTGGCCATAGGTGGTGGCCAGGAAGTTGGCGGGGAACGACTGGCGGTAGGTGTTGTACTCCATCACCGCGTCGTTGTAGGCCTGACGCGCGAAGGCCACCTTGTTCTCGGTGCTCGACAGCTCCTCGCTGACCTGCTGCAGGTTCTGCGAGGCCTTGAGGTCCGGGTAGGCTTCCAGGGTCACGTTCAGGCGGCCCATGGCGCCGCCCAGGGCGTTCTCGGCAGCTGCCAGTTGCGCCATGCGGCCGGCATCGCCGGGTTGCTCGGAAGCGGCCTTCAGACCGGCGACTGCAGCATTACGCGCGGCGATCACTGCTTCCAGGGTTTCGCGCTCGTGCTTGAGGTAGGCCTTGGCGGTTTCCACCAGGTTGGGGATCAGGTCGTAGCGGCGCTTGAGCTGCACTTCGATCTGCGCGAAGGCGTTCTGGTAGCGGTTGCGCAGCGCCACCAGGCGGTTGAACACGCTGATCAGCAGGAAGATCACGCCAGCGATGATGGCGAGGATGATGATCGAAGAAACGCTCATGGGATGTCCTTATCGGCAGGCGAATGTGGCCCGATGATAGCGGAAAGCCAATGAAACGGATCTCCCCATTTCCCGGAAATGCAGGGCTGACCGCTGTTGTAGGAGCGAGGGGGACGCCATCGTTATTGCTCGCGAATCCGCCTGGCACCTTCGGCATCAAGCGGTTCGCGAGCAAGCTCGCTCCTACAGGTACTGCCCAGCGTCAGATTTCCTGGTGGGAGCGCCCCGAATCAGCGATCGAGGTACTCGGCGGTGGACACCACTTCGGCGTAGGCGAAAGCCAGGGACGCCATGTAGGAGGCGTGCACCTGGGCTGCCGAGACCTTCACGCCGTTGAACTCCAGATCCAGGGTGGCGCAGGCATCGTGCAGCACAGTCACCGGGTAGCCGAAGTCGGCGGCGGCGCGCACCGCGCCGTCCACGCACATGTGGCTCATGTGCCCGACCACCACCAGTGACTCCACGCCGTGCTGATCGAGGATGGCCTTCAGGTCGGTATCGCGGAAGGAGTTGACGAAGTGCTTGAGCACCACCGGCTCGCCGGGCAGATTGGCGACCTTGCCGTGGATCTTCGCGCCGTCGCTGCCGGGAGCGAAGAACGGGGCGTCGGCGCTTTCGAATTCGTGGCGAACGTGCACCACCAGGTCGCCGCGCTCGCGGAACGCGGCCAGCACCTTGGCAGCCTGGTCGGCGGCGGCTTCGATGCCCACCAGCGGCCACTTGCCGGAAGGGAAGTAGTCGTTCTGGATATCCACTAGGATGAGCGCTTGCTTGGCCATTTCAGGTTCCTTGCTTGAGTGGTGAGGAAGTGGAGCCAGTATGGTTCGCCGCGCGCCGCGCGGGGATCAGGCGGAACGACAATAACCGGGGGAAAACTGACAATGGCTGTGGAACGGAGCGTCGTCGAGATCGGGTTGCTGCTCTATCCCGGCGTGCAGACGGCGGCGCTGCATGGGCTCACCGACCTGTTCGCGGTGGCCGAGCGCATCGCTGGCGAAGAAGCTGCGCAGCAACTGCCGGCGCTGCGCGTCAGCCATTGGTCCGGTGAGGATGGCGGCGAGCCCCGGCGCGTGTTCGACACCCATCCCGGCGCGGATAGCCGGCTGGTCGCCGTGCTGGTGCCGCCATCGTTGTTCGGCCTGCCCGACGCCGCGCCGCTGCGCAACCTCACCGACTGGCTCGCCCAGCGCCACGGCGAGGGCGCCATCGTCGGCTCGGTGTGCATCGGCGGCCTGCTGGTGGCCGAGGCCGGTCTGCTCGACGGGCGCAGCGCCACCGCCCACTGGAGTGGCGCCGAGGCATTCGCCAGGCGCTTCCCGCGCGTGCGCCTGGAAGCGCACAAACCCATGGTGGACGACGGCGACCTGATCACCTCCGCCGGGCTGATGGCCTGGTCCGACCTCGGGCTACGCATCGTCGACCGCCTGCTCGGGCCGAGCATCGCCAACCGCACCGCGCGCTTCCTGGTGGTGGAGCACAGCGACAGCGCCCAGCAATGCGGCAGCAACTTCGCGCCGTTGCTGGGGCATGGCGACGCCGCGATCCTCAAGGTGCAGCACTGGCTGCAGGGCAATGGTGCGGTGGATGTCAGCCTCGCCGCCATGGCCGCGCAGGCCGGCTTAGAAGAGCGCACCTTCCTGCGGCGCTTCCGTGCTGCCACCGGGCTGAAGCCCACCGAGTACTGCCAGCACCTGCGGGTGGGCAAGGCGCGCGAACTGCTGGAGTTCACCAACGGCACGGTGGACCACATCGCCTACACGGTCGGCTACCTCGATCCGGGCTCGTTCCGCAGCACCTTCCGCAAGATCACCGGCATGGCGCCGAGCGACTACCGCAAACGCTTCGGGGCCAAGGCGGGCGAAGCCTCAGCCAGGGGCTGATCACACCCAGCGATCATTCTCCGCCGTGCGCTCGCCACCCTGGTCGCCGGTGTTCAGCACGCCGCGCGGTTCGATCAGCATCACCTGCACCTCGTGCTCGGCATAGGGTTTGTGCTCCACGCCACGGGGCACCACGTAGAGTTCGCCGGCGCGCAGGGTCAGCGGGCCGTCGCGGAAGTCGATGCGCAGCTCGCCGGCCAGCACGATGAAGGTCTCGTCGGTGTCGGCGTGGCTGTGCCAGACGAAGTCGCCGTGCAGCTTCACTACCTTGAACTGGTAGTCGTTCATCTCGGCAATCACCCGCGGTTGCCAGGTTTCAGTGATGCGGCCGAGCTTGTCCTGCAGGTTGATCGGTTGGCGCTGGGTCACGGTGGTTTTCTCCTCGGTATCGGTCTGCCCAAACTACTGCCGGCCCTTGGAGCGGTCTTGCAGGAACTTGCGCTTCGGTGTCGCTGTTACTGCTGGTCGCCGCGCCAAAGCCAGCGGTAATGGCGCGCGACTATGCTCAGAGCACCGCGCCCGATTCTGCCGGAGATCGTCATGTCCACTCTCATTCGCCCCAGCGTCATCCCCTGCCTGCGCTACCGCGATGCGCCCCGGGCCATCGACTGGCTGTGCGCCACCTTCGGCTTCCAGCGTCAGCTGGTGGTCGCCGACGAGCACGGCGGCATCGCCCACGCGCAGCTGGCACTGGCCGACGGCAGCGGGCTGGTGATGCTCGGTTCGCTGCACGACAACGAATACGGCCGGCTGATGCGCCAGCCCGACGAGATCGGCGGCTGCACCCAGAGCATCTACGTGGTGGTGAAGGACGCCGAGGTGCTGTATCGCGCGGCGGTGGACGGCGGCGCGCAGATCGTCATCGACATCAAGGACGAGGATTACGGCGGGCAGGGCTTCACCTGCCGTGATCCGGAAGGGCACATTTGGAGTTTCGGCACTTACGATCCCTGGCACTGACTATCGCGCGCAGGTCCGTCCGCAACATCCTGCCCAACCCCCGCGCTTGACGCTGTCGTCCGGCCGGTGTTCAGATTCGCCCCGTTTCAGGTGCCCCCCGCCGCCGTGCGTGGGGTGAAACGGGAAGCCGGTGCGTCGCCCTCATGCGATCAGTCCGGCGCTGCCCCCGCAACGGTAAGCGAGCGGAGCATCCACCAGGCCACTGTGCTCAGGCATGGGAAGGCGGATGTTCCATGACCCTCGCAAGCCCGGAGACCGGCCTGGAACCTGTTTGGCAAACCCGCGGTGGGCGGGCGTGAGCCGGTTCCCGGGGCGCGCTCGTTCCGGGTGTCGCTGCGCCGCCTGCGAAATTTCTATTTCGAGGCGATCACCTTGCAACCTTCTTCGTTCCTGAACCGGCGTGCCCTGCGCTGGCCTCCCGTTCTCTCCCTTTGCGCCCTCAGCTCGCAGCTCACTGCGGCGCCGCTCGACCTGGCCGACGAGATCGTCAGCGCGCCCTCGGTCGAATCCACCACCGTGGCCGACATGGCCCGCTACGGCAGCAAGCTGGAGGTCATCGACCGCCAGCAGATCGAACGTGCGGGCCCCAGCGCCGACATCACCCGCGTGCTGCAGATGTACGTGCCCGGCCTGTTCGTCGCGCCGAAGAACGGCCCGTTCGACTACGGCACCTACTCGCTGCTGGGTGGGCGCAACGACGACACGCTGATCCTGCTGGACGGCGTACGCCTGAACAATCGCCTCTACGGCGGCATCTACATCGACACCCTGCCGACCACCGCGGTGGAGCGCATCGAAGTGCTCAAGGGCGGCCAGGGCCTGCTGTTCGGCACCCAGGCGGTCTCCGGGGTGATCAACATCGTCACCCGCAGCGCGCGCAGCCGCGAGGCCGCCGGCGAGGTGAACCTCGGCCTGGACACCTTCAAGGGCCGCAGCGGCGATGCCCGCGCGGAGAAGATCGTGCACAACGGCCTGGGCGACCTCGGCCTGATGGCCTACGTCAGCCACAACCGCTCCGACGGCTACCAGCCGTACCGCGACCGCGACATGACCGACACGGTGAGCGACAAGCGCCGCTCCTACGACGTCAACGTGTTCGGCGCCAAGGCCGTCCAGGCCATCGGAGACGCCTCGCGGCTGGAGCTGTTCTACCAGTACGCCGACGCCGAGCTGGATTTCGCCCGGCCGACCTCCAACCACCACACCAGCAACAACCGCGTCCAGCAGATCGCCACGGCGACCTTTCAGCAGAGCGTCGGCGACGACTTCAGCTGGTTCGCCAAGACCCACATCAACGACTGGGACACCCGCTACGACCGCGTCTACAACCTGCAGGGCGGCGGCACCCAGGTGCTCAACCACAACGACTACTGGGGCTTCACCGACTGGGGCGCGCAGCTCGAAGGCAAGGCCCGGCTGGCGGGCGGCCACGAACTGGTCTTCGGCAACGACAACCAGTGGTACGAGGGTCAGGACGATGTGCTGATCATCGACAACGACAAGGCCGAATCCCACGCGCTCTACGCCCAGCTGCGGCCGAACATCGAGGCACTGCCCGACTGGCACCCGAGCCTGGGCGTGCGCCGCGAGGAAATTGCCGGCGGCGAAGGTGCCACCGTGTGGATGCTCACCTCGCTCTACGACCTCACCCAGCAGCTCAAACTGCGCGGCCAGTTCGGCACCGCCTTCAAGCTGCCTACCGCCGAGCAACTGTTCGTCAACGAACCGGGCGATGAAGTTGGCAACCGCGATCTCAAGCCCGAGCGCAGCCGCAACGCCGAGGTGGGCCTGGACTACAACGGCGAGCTGTTCGACCAGCCATGGAGCGGCAGCGTCACCCTGTTCCGCCGCGAGATCACCGACCTCATCACCCTGGCGGGCGACCAGTGGGTGAACGGCAACGGCGAGATCACCGTGCGCGGCGTGGAGGCTAACGGCCAGTGGCCGCTCGGCCGGCACTGGCAAGTCTGGGCCGACGCTACGCGCAACCTGGTGGACAGCCGCGAAGGCGTGACGGTGAACAACATCCCGCACTTCTTCGCCCGCGTGCGCCTGGGCTATGAAGACAGCCTGTGGGGCGCCGGCCTGGCCACACGCTACGTCGGCTCCATTGTCAGCGCCCAGGACGACGACTACGGCCACTACACGGTGCTCGACGGCGATGCCTATCGCTACCTCGACGCGGCCCGCGCGCATCGCCTGAGCCTGCTGCTGGAGAACCTGCTGGACCGAGACTACGCCACCGGCCGCACCAGCAACGGCATCCGCCAGGTGGACAACCTCGGCCGGCCGCGCACCGCCGAGCTGCGCTACACCTTCAGTTTCTGATGAAGGCCATCCTGCTGGTCGGCCCGTTGGCCGGAGCCCAGGGCGAGCGTCTGCTGCGCGAGGTGTCGGCGCGTCTTGTCGGTGTCGAATGCATCGACACCGGCGAGGGCTTCGATTCGCTCTGGGGGCGGGTGCGCGAGCTGTTGGCCGAGGAACGCGAGCTGCTGCTCGTCGACCTCGAACCGAGTACCGACGGCGCCTATCTCGATTGGCTGCGCGCTGAGCTGGCCGCGCTTCATGAGGAGCATCCGCAGGCGCCGCCGCCAAAGGTCACCGCCTCGGCTCTTGGCCGGCGCGGATTGGATACGGCGGCGGTGCTGGCGGCGCTTGGCGACCCGGCGCAACAGCTGGATTGCCAGGGCGTCGGCGAGGTGCCGGCGCAGCCGGACTGGTCGGCGCCGCCGCCGCACCGGCATCACCTGTTCCTCTGTACCGGACCGCGCTGCGTGCGGCGTGGTGCTCTGCCGCTGTGGAAGACCCTGCGCCGCGAGCTGATCCGCCTCGATCTCTACGAGAGTGCCGAGGGCGCCCTGCTGACCCGCACCGGCTGCCAGTTCCCCTGCAATCGCGGGCCGCTGCTGACGGTCTATCCCGCGCGCGTCTGGTATGGCCTGCGCAGTGACGAGCAGGTGTGCCGGGTAGTGGTGGAGCATCTGCGTGATGGCGTGCCGGTGGCGGAACTGAGGGTGGACGAGCCATGACGCGCATGCTTTTCGTAGGAGCGAGCTTGCTCGCGAACCCACCCGGACACCCCCGGCATCAAGCGGTTCGCGAGCAAGCTTGCTCCTACAGGTCGATCCTGGCGCTCGGTTTGGCGTTGATGCTGTGCGGAGCCGCGGCCTCTGCCCAGGACTACCGCAACTGCGCCCAAATCTGGCAGCTCGACCACCCGCCGCAGCGCATCCTCGCCCTCAACCAGCACGCCGCCGATCTCCTGCTGGCACTGGGGGCCGGGGAACGCCTGGTCGGCGTGGCCTACATCGATGACGACATCGACCTGACGAAAGCCAGCTACCGCGGCGTTCCGCTGCTGTCGCGCCAGTATCCGTCGGCCGAAGCGGTCTACGCGCAGCGCCCGGACCTGGTGGTGGCTGGCTTCGCCTCGGCCTTCCGGCTGGGCCATCTGTCCCGCGAGGAACTGGCCGGCCATGGCATCTCCAGCTACCTGTTGGATGCCGGTTGCGGGGGCTGGCAGGACGACCTGTTCGCCGCTGTCGAGACGGACCTGAAGGCTTTGGGCGATCTGCTTGGTGAGCAGGAGCGAGCGCAGGAGCTGATCCGCCGGCAACGCGCCGAACTGGCTGAAGCGCGCCGCTACGTCACCGGGAACAAACCGCTGAACGTCTTCTACCTCGACAGCGCCAGCAACGGCCTGGAGAGCCAGGGCCGGCGCGGCGTGGTCACCCAGTTGCTACACGCCGCCGGCGCGCGCAACCTGTTCGAGGACGTCGATCTGGCGGGCTTCACCGCCAACCGCGAACAACTGTTGGCGCGCGACCCGGATGTGATCCTGCTGGCCGATGCGCTGTGGTCCACGGCCGAGCAGAAGATCCGAACCCTGCGTGCCGACCCGGTGCTCTCGCGCCTGCGCGCCGTGCGCGAAGGGCGCTTCGTGGCCTTGCCCTTCACCCACCTGTTCCCCGGCGTGCACAGCGGCCGGTCCGCGCGCGAGTTGGCGCAGGCATTGAGCCGATTCCAGGAAGGGAGTGTCCGTCTGTTCGCCAGCCACTGTTTCTACCCAAGCGCAGGAGGCCGTGTTAGAAAGCGCCCATCGATCATTCGGAGGCTGTCATGGGCAAGTTGCGCGTTGGGGTGATTTTCGGCGGGCGTTCGGCGGAGCACGAGGTGTCCCTGCAATCGGCGAAGAACATCGTCGACGCACTGGACCGCGAGCGTTTCGAACCGGTGCTGATCGGTATCGACAAGGAAGGCCGCTGGCACCTCAACGATGCCTCCGACTACCTGCTCAACCAGGAAAACCCGGCGCTGATCGCCCTCAACCGCTCCAACCGCGAGCTGGCCGTGGTGCCGGGCAAGGCCGAGCAGCAACTGGTGGAAACCGGCAGCCGCCAACTGCTCGACCACGTCGACGTGATCTTCCCCATCGTCCACGGCACCCAGGGCGAAGATGGTTGCCTGCAGGGCCTGCTGCGCATGGCCGACATTCCCTTCGTCGGCTCCGACGTGCTGGGCTCCGCCATCTGCATGGACAAGGACGTGAGCAAGCGCCTGCTGCGCGATGCCGGCATCGCCATCACGCCCTTCATCACCCTGACCCGCGCCAGCGCCGCGCGCACGCCTTTCGCCGAGGCGCAGCGCAAGCTCGGCCTGCCGCTGTTCATCAAGCCGGCGAACATGGGTTCCTCGGTGGGTGTGAGCAAGGTCGAGGACGAGGCCGCCTACGACGAAGCCGTGCGCCTGGCGCTGGCCTTCGACGACAAGGTGCTGGTGGAGGCCGCCGTGAACGGCCGCGAGATCGAGTGCGCGGTGCTGGGCAACGACCAGCCGATCGCCAGTGGCTGCGGCGAGATCGTCGTGGGCAGCGGCTTCTACTCCTACGACAGCAAGTACATCGATGAGGGTGCGGCCAAGGTCGTGGTGCCGGCGGACATCCCCGCCGAGGCCAGCGAGCTTATCCGCCAGCTTGCCGTGGACGCCTTCCTTGCCCTGGAATGTTCGGGGCTGGCGCGGGTCGACGTGTTTCTCACGCCGAGCGGCGAGGTGCTGATCAACGAGCTGAACTCGCTGCCCGGCTTCACCCGCATCAGCATGTATCCCAAGCTCTGGCAGGCTGCGGGAATGACCTACAGCGAGCTGGTCAGCCGGCTGATCGACCTCGCCATCGAGCGCCACGCCGCGCGCCGGAAGCTGCAGACCAACCGCTGATCCGCTCGCAGGCCCGGCCTTCTGCGCTACCCTGACATCCCGCCGCCCGAATCCGGGCGGCCGGCCCCGTGTCCCCATCAAGCGCAACAAGGAGCACGAGATGAACACTGTAGTATTCGCCGACGGCACCGCCGTTCCCGCCATCGGCCAGGGCACCTGGCACATGGGTGAGGACAGCTTCCAGCGCAAGCGCGAGATCGCCGCCCTGCGCGAAGGGATAGAACGCGGTCTGACCCTGATCGACACCGCCGAGATGTATGCCGAGGGCGGCGCGGAAGAGGTCGTCGGCGAGGCGCTGGCCGGCCTGCGCGACCAGGTCTTCCTGGTCAGCAAGGTCTACCCGCACAACGCCAGCCGGCGCGGCATCCCCGAAGCCTGCGAGCGCAGCCTCAGGCGCCTGGGCACCGACTGCCTGGACCTCTACCTGCTGCACTGGCGCGGCCAGTATCCGCTGGAGGAAACCGTCGAGGCCTTCGAACGCCTGCGCGAGCAGGGCAAGATCAAGCGCTGGGGCGTGTCGAACTTCGACCTCGACGATATGCAGGAACTGAACGAGCCGGCCTGCGCCACCAACCAGGTGCAGTACAGCCTGGAAGAGCGCGGCATCGAGTGGGACCTGCTGCCCTGGTGCCAGGAACAGCGCATGCCGCTGATGGCCTACTGCCCGGTGGGGCAGGGTGGCAAGCTGCTGCGCCACCCGGTGCTGGCGGAAATCGCGGGCCGCCACGACGCCACACCTGCCCGCGTCGCGCTGGCCTGGCTGATCCAGCAGCCGGGCGTGATCGCCATTCCCAAGGCGGTGGAGCCGCTGCACATCCGCGACAACGCCGCCGCGCTGCAATTGCGCCTGACGCCCGAGGACCTTGAAGCCCTCGACGCCGCGTTCCCGCCGCCGACCCGCAAGCGGCATCTGGCGGTAGTCTGAAGCAGGACTCCCGGTCGTCGCTCGCCAGGGCGCGACCGGGGTGCGGTGCTAGCCTTGCCCCATTGGTCACCGGCCGGGAGGGCTGCAGCGATGAGCAACTACACGGCGGACAGCGCCGCCATCAACCGCGTGCTGACGGACTATGTCGAGGGCATGACCTTCGGCGACGAGGCGCGCCTGCGTCTGGCCTTCCATCCGTCCTGCAAGATCATCGGCAACTACCACGGCGCGCTGGAGTGGGCGTCGCTGGACGAATTCATCGGCGCGATCAAGGCCGAGTCGCCACCTGCGGAAGGTGCGCCGCCGCCCTGGGAGCTGAAGTCGCTGGATATCACCGGCGACAGCGCGGTGGCCAAGGTCACCGACGAGTTCCTTGGCATGCACTTCACCGACTACCTGGCCCTGCTGCGCCTCGGCAACGGCTGGCAGATCGTCAACAAGCTCTACTACCTGCACGAATGACGTGGAACGCATCACCCTGCGCGGCACGCCGGAAACCCTGCTGATCACCCTGTACGCCAAGGCGAAGGAGAGCGAGCTGCCCGACAGCCTGTTGCGCGACCATTTCTCGCGGCAGGCCGTGGAGCAGATCGACTACGACTTCGCCCGCCTGCACATCGGCCGCGCCGAGCAGGTGGGCATCGCCCTGCGCGCCAGGCTGTTCGACGACTGGGTGCGCGACTTCCTCGCGCGTCATCCCGCCTGCGTGGTCCTGCAGCTGGGCTGTGGGCTGGACAGCCGGGTGTTTCGCATCGATCCGCCCTCCACCGTGCAATGGTTCGAGGTGGACTTCCCGCAGGTGATCGCCCTGCGCGTGCGCCTGTACCCTGCGCGGGAGAACTGCCATCTGCTGGCGACGCCGCTGACCGCGCCGGACTGGTGGCGGGAAGTACCGAGGGGACGGCCGGTGCTGATTCTCTCCGAAGGCGTACTGCCCTATGTCGAGGCCGACAAGGTCCCCTGGCTGCTGCGCGCACTGGTCGAGCACTGCGGAGAGGGTGAGCTGGTGCTCGATGGTTACAGCCGCCTGGGCATCCGCCTGTTGCAGTGGAACCCGATGATCCGCCGCACCGGCGCCGTGCTGCACTGGGGCATCGATGAGCCGCAGGAGCTGGAGCAGCAGGTGCCGGCGCTGCGCTTCGTCGATGCCATCGCCGCCTACGACCGGGGACAGATCGCCCGGTTGTCGCTGGGCATGCGCCTGCTCTACGAGATCACCCTGGCCATTCCGGCGATGCGCCGCATGGGACGCCTGTTGCGGTATCGGTTCGGCTAGAACGGGCCGATTCTGCCGCCGGCTGCTTTACTCATCCCTCTATGGCGATCTTGCGCAGGAGCCGGTGATGAAGCTCGAGCCGTTGATGGAGATGAACGTGAAGGCCAGCGTACCGCTGGAAATCGGCCGTGTGCCGCAGGGGCAGCGGCTGATTTCGGCGGCCGGCGGCGGGACCTTCAAGGGGCAGCGCCTGAGCGGCGAGGTGCTGCCCGGCGGCGGCGACTGGATCCTGGTGGACAGCGACGGCGGCTGGCACCTGGAAGTGCGCCTGGTGCTGCGCACCGACGACGGCGCGCGCATCCTGATGCAGCACAATGGGCTGCTGGTGGCCAATCCGAAGATCATCCACGCGGTCTCGCGCGGCGACAGCACCGAGTTCGGCGATACCTACTTCATGATCCAGCCGCGCTTCGAGGTCGGCGACGACCGCTACCGCTGGCTCAATCATCAGCTGGCGGTGGGCGAGGGAAGGCTGGGGCCGGGGTGGGTGGAGTACCGCATCTTCTCTCTGAGCAATGGCTGACTTGGCTGTTCTTCCTGGGCCTCGCCGAGCAGCCTGCGGCAGACCGCTTCTATCGCCTTACCTACCGCTATAAGCCTCTGTTCGCGAGCAAGCTCGCTCCTACAGCTTCGCCTTGCCTTCCGAGCTCTTGTAGGAGCGAGCTTGCTCGCGAACCGGCGTGACATATCGCTTACCCTGTAGGAGCAGTTGTCTTTCTCTGAAAGTTCGTGCCTGGGATTTTCCCTTTCCCTGAAGGGAGAGGGGACTGTCTGGTGCAGGTTGAGGCCGAAGTGTCAGCCGGCACGGACAGCTCCCTCTCCCTTCAGGGAGAGGGCTGGGGAGAGGGCAAGCCCGCGCAACGATATTTCAGATAGGAGCGCCTCGGCGATGTGTGGCGCGTGAGGCGCGTCCCGCTTCAAGAGCTAGAAACTCCTGCTGACGCTCGCCACCACGGTCGCTGTGCACACGTCGCCAAAGCCGAACTGAGTGCGGCATTCGTTCTGCGACAGGTCGGTGTCGATGTAGCTCACCGCCCAGTCGAAGCCCAGCAGCTCGTGGCTCAGCCTGGCTTCCCATTCATGGTAGGTGTCGCGGGTATCGCCGCTGCCGGAGAGGTAGAGCGGGTCCTTGGCGTCGTTGCGGCCATAGCGCACGCGCAGTTTGAATTCGGCCGGCAGCTCGGCGTTGTAGGCCAGGTAGGTGTAGAGGTTGGCCTGGTTTTCGCCGAAGTAGGTCGGGTAGTCGTTGCCGTAATAGGCCGCCACTTCGAAGCCGTAGGCATGGAGGATGGCGTAGGTGTCGCTCTGGTTGAACTGGCTTTCCTTCGGGTAGCTGTACTTGAGATAGCCCAGGTCCAGGGCGATGTCCTCGCTGGCCTGCCAGTACCATCCCGCGTAGTAGTCCATCTCCTGGCGCGTCTTGTAGTCGTAGCCGTAGTCGACGTTGGAGGTCCACGCGCCCAGGTAGGCGCCCGAGACATGCTGCAGCGTCAGCCCGAGCTGCGCCGCCGGGTCATTCTGCGTCTGCGAGATGCCACGTGTGCGGTAGTCGCTGACCAGGGCGGTATCGATCTGCAGGGCGAAGTCCTGGTTCAGTTCGATGGCCAGGGCACTGGTGAGGGGCGCGCAGGCGAGCAGCGCGCCGATGAGCCATTGCGGGCGGTTCATGAGGATGTCCCTTTGTTGTGATTGTCTGTGGGGCAGTCGAAAAATCCCGCGCAGCGCCGACCCTCCCGGTCGACTCGGGAAGCGGCGGCAAGGGTTGGGCTGGCGGGCAGGGCGCCGGGGATGTTCGGACCCCGGCGCAGGAGCCCGGCTCCTTACAGAGCCGGCACGTCGTCGGCGCGGTAGACTTCGCGGCCTTCGAACAGGGTGCGCAGTACGCGGGCTTCTTCCAGTTGCTGGTCGGGCACGCTGAACACGTCGCGGTCGAGCACCACCATGTCGGCCTGCTGGCCGGGGGTGAGGCTACCGATCCTGTCGCCCAGGCCGATGGTCTGCGCGGCGTTGCGGGTATAGGCGTAGAACATGGTCTGGCGATCCACGCGTTCGGCGGCGTTGAGCACACCTTCCTCACCCTGGCGGGTGACGGCCTGGTAGATGGCCTTGAGCGGGTCGGGCGTGGATACCGGCCAGTCGCTGGCGCCGGCGATGGTGGCGCCGTTGTCCAGCAGCGACTTGGCCGGGTACATGTAGCGGTAGGCCTCGTCAGCGATGTAGGGCTTCACCAGCTCCACGGTGTAGGGCTCGGCGGTGGCCCAGTCGAGCTGCATCGAGGCGATCACGCCCAGCTGCTTGAAGCGCGGGAAGTCCTTGGGGTTGACCAGTTGCAGGTGCGTGATCGAGTGAGTCACGCCGCTCTGCCGGTCCTTGCGTGCCTGGGCGACGCCATTGAGCGATTCACGCACCGCGCGGTCACCGATGGCATGGATGTGCACCAGCCAGCCACGGGAGTCGGCGGCGCTGACCAGCTCGCCGAAATGCTTCGGATCGATCAGCAGTTCACCGGGCTTGTGGCTGTTCCTGTAGTTCTCCAGCAGCGCGGCGGACTGCGCCGGGAATTCGATCACACCGTCGGCGAAGACCTTGATACCCGGCAGCGTCAGGTTGGGAATGCCCTGGAACTGCTGGCGCACCTTCTCGATCACTTCCAGGTCGGCCGGGGTGCTCTTCGGATTGACCACCTGCAACGCCGCGACATGCGCGGTCAGTTGGCCGTCGCGGGCGAGGTCGCGGTACACCGGCAGCACGCCGAGGGTCTTCTCGGTGGGCTTGATGTTGAACACCGCCTCGCCCGGCGCGCCGTTGGCGGCCGGGTCCATCCAGGCGGTGATGCCCAGGCTGTTGTTGTACTTCACCGCGGCGCGGCCGGCGCGGTCCATGGTTTCGCTGCTGGCGACCGGCATGGCGGCGGCGACCAGGTCGAAGCCGGAATCGACCGTGAAGCCGGTGGGGTTGAAGTCCTTGTCGTGGGCGACGTTCTGCTGTTCCAGAGCGCTCAGTCCGCGCAAGCGCCTGGCATCCAGTCCGGCGCGCTTGAGCATGGCGGCGTTGGCCCAGGCCGTATGGTGGTCGCTGCCGATCAGGATCACCGGCACCTTCTCCCACTCGCCGTGGTTCAGGCGCTTGGCCAGGCCGTCGGCCTGAGACCAGTAGCTGGAGTTCATGCCGTTCATCACCACGACCTCGCCGTTCTTCGCCTTGCCGCTGTCACGGTCCTGCTTGAGGCGTGCGACGAAGGCGTCGAGGTCCATCTCCTCGTCCTGCAGGCTGGCGGAAATCAGCTCCAGGCCGCCGAAGATGGAGTGCGAGTGACTGTCGATGAAACCGGGCATCAGCACCTTGCCGCCCAGGTCGACCTGCTTGCTACCGGTACCGGCGAGCTTGCGGATGTCCTCGTTGGAGCCCACCTGCAGCACCTTGCCGCCGGCGACCGCCACGGCCTGCTGCAGCGGTTGGCCGGGTTCGGCGGTGAACACCTTGGCGTTGTACAGGATCAGGTCCGCGGTCTGTGCCTGTGCTTCAAAAGTGCCGAGTGCGATGGCGAGCGCCAGCGCGCCCTTGAGCATGCCGTGCATGACTTCCCCTTGCTTTCGTTGGATTATTGTTGGTCTGCAGCGCAGGCTACTGGCGGACCGAATCGCGCGGAAGTTGCCGCCAGGCATAACACTTGTGAAGGATTGGCACGAATGACGATGGACAGATTCAACAGCCTGGCAATGTTCGTCGCCAGTGCCGAGACCGGCAGTTTCAGCCGCGCGGCCGAGCAACTGGGCAAGACGCCCTCGGCGGTGACCAAGGCGGTCGGCCAGCTGGAAATCGAAGTCGGCGCGCGGCTGTTCGAGCGCACCACGCGCAGCATGTCGCTGACCGAAGCCGGCCAGCTCTATCTCGACGGCGCCCGCGAGGTGCTGGCGCGGATGCGCGAGACCACCGAGGAAATCGCCCAGCTGCAGCACAGCCTGCGCGGGGTGTTGCGCATCACCGGGCCGCTGATCGTCGGCCCGGTGTTCCTCGACCAGGCCTGCGCCGAATTCCTCGACCTGCACCCGGATGTGCGCCTGCAGGTGGACCTCTCCGACAGCTATGTCGACCTGCTCGACGGTCGCTACGACCTCGCCCTGCGCATGGGCAACAGCGACCTGCCGGGGCTGATCGCCCAACCCCTGGCCCAGAGCCGCCTGGCGCTATGCGCGTCGCCGGCCTACCTGGCCAGGCGCGGCACGCCACTGCACCCCGGCGAGATCGTCGACCACGATTGCCTGATCTACCGCCACCCGGCGCTGGACGACCGCTGGTGGTTCGACGTGGAGGGCGAGCGCTTTTCCACACCGCGCAACGGTCGCCTGAACAGCGATAACCAGGCCGTGCTGCTCACCGCCTGCCTCGCCGGCCATGGGCTGCTGCCATGCCCGCGCTGGAGCGTGCTGGAGCACCTGCGCAGCGGGCGGCTGGTGACGGTGCTGGACGACTACTTCTTCGAACCGGACACTTTCGGTGCGCAGATCCTTGCGGTGTATCCGAGCAACCGCCGGGCGACCCGCAAGATCCACGCGTTCATCGAACATTTGCGCGAGTCCCTGCGGCGCGACGGCATCCGCTAGAGCAGCGCCCCGGCCCAGGCCGACACCAGCAGCAGGATTGCCATCAGCTGGTTGAGCCGCTGCATCTGCCGGGGTGAAAGCAGACGCTGGCTGCCGATGCCCAGCCCGGCCCAGACCGCCGTGCAGGGAATCGACACGAGGAAGAACAGCAGCGACAGCAGCTGCACGCGGTCGAGTCGATCCACTCCGTGGCCGGCATAAACGCTGATCACCGCCAGCGCCATCATCCAGGTCTTGGGGTTAACCAGCTGCAACGCGGCGGCGCCGAGCGCTCCGAGACGCGAGGCGTCGGTGTCGCGCTCCAGGTGCGCTGGCGGGCTGCGGAAAATCTGCCATGCCAGCCAGCTCAACCAGAGTACGCCGACCACGCTCATTGCCTGCTGCACGCGCGGAGCGCTGGACAGCACTTCGCCCAGGCCGCTGCCCACCGCCAGCACCAGTGCCGCCGCGGCTGCGCAGCCACCGAACATGATCGGCAGTGCGGCGCCCCAGCCGAAGCGGGCGCTGTTGCTGAAGATCAACAGATTGGTCGGCCCCGGCGTGATCGAGGCGACGAAGGCGAAGAGGATGAAGGGCAGCCATTGGCCGAGCTGCGACAGGTGCATGGCGGGAACTCCGGTGAATCCGTGGGAGTTCATCTTCGCCAGCGCGGCGGGCTCAGTCTGGAAGCTTTGAGCAGCGGTTGCGGTAGTAGGCGGGCGTCACGCCATAGGCGCGGCGGAACCAGCGGCCGAGGTGGCTCTGGTCGGCGAAACCGAGGTCGGCGGCGATGTCCGCCGGCGCCAGGC